>JAURLY010000098.1 GCA_030830945.1 Gammaproteobacteria bacterium
ATGAACAGCACCATCAGGGATAGCAAAGGTGTCACCATGCCAATGCAAACAAGTAAATTTACAGGGCAGCATGTCAGACAACCAGGAATCTGAACCTGTCTGTGTAACCGGATACCAGCCAATTTCCTTCTGTTGGTTTGGAACAACGTCAGCCCCGAGAACCTCAGCGACAAGCTGGGCGCCCAGGCAGATACCCAATACCCACTTACCCTGACCAATAGCATCGCGGACAAAGGGTTTAACCTCCGTCAGATAGGGGAATTCATCCTCATCGTGTACGGACATCGGTCCGCCCATAATGATTAACAGATCGATGCTGTCCAGTACAGGCAGTTGGTATTCGCGGTAGAGATGGATCATCTCAACTTGATGCGAAGGTTGCTGATCATCTGCAGAGTGACGATTTTCAAAATAAGGGAGAATTGTCCCCGCACCTTCGAACGGGACATTTTGCAGAATACATATATTCAAAAATACTGCTCCAATTTGCTTAGCAACCTAACCTGAATTTTTCTGTCATGAAAATTAAAAACCGGAAAATCCTTTCTTTTTTAAATTCTGCATTTTGCTGGTCTGCAAAAATAACTCATCTGTCGCGTGCAGACGACGGCTTGCTTCACGGGCAAAATTAAGAATCACCGCCGCAAATAACGGCAAATCTGTTTCATAAAGTTGATAAAGGCAGTTGCTGGGAAAAGCTATAACCCGTGTTTCACCTTCGGCGCGGGCAGTAGCTGCATGTGGCTGCACACCAATAACCGAGGTTTCACCAAAGCAAGCGCCCGGATGCAATCGCAAATCAGATAACGGATGGTTTTCCTGCTCAAAATCCAGCGCGACCTTTCCTTCTACCACAATGTAAATTGAACTGGCGCTTTCACCTTTACGAAAAATAGCTTCGCCGTCTTCAAATGTTTTTTCGTCCATCATTTGAAGTAGTTTTTGCTGCTGCCCTAACTCAAGACCGCCAAATATCGCAATTCGGTCAAGAATAGAAATCAAGTCTTGATCGGGTGTTACGGACATAGGCGTTTCTCGCTACCTTAAGTAGAATGCCGAGCCATTCTATAGCAAAGCCCGAAAAGAATCGCAGCCCTACTATGACAAGACTGTTTGAACAATTTGCATTTGACCAGCTGGCAGACTGGATGACAGCAAATGGCATGGACCAATGGGCACAGCAGCTGCCCAGACAGGTTGAAAAGGGGCTTTCATTTGAGCGCCATGGCGACCTGCCAGCCTGGCTGGAAAAGCTGGATTCCATACCACCGATTGACATTGACCATCATGACTTCGAAACCATGGTCAAACTGGACTCTTCCTCAATAAGCGAAGACCAGCGCAAACAACTTAAGACGGCTCTTCAGGGGTTAATTCCCTGGCGTAAAGGTCCTTTTAGTGTTTGCGGTATACATATTGATACAGAGTGGCGCTCTGACTGGAAATGGGATCGGGTAAGCAAGCATATAGCGCCCCTGCAAAATAAAGTCGTGCTTGATGTCGGCTGCGGAAATGGCTATCACATGTGGCGCATGCTGGGCATGGGAGCCAAACGAGTGATTGGGGTCGACCCCTCCCCCCGATTCTCCATTCAGTTTGAGGCAATAAAAAAGCTGCTGCCAGATGCGCCTGTGAATCTGGTTCCATGCGCAATGGAGAACATCCCTCGCCCCACGGAAAGCTTTGACTCTGTTTTTTCCATGGGTGTGCTCTATCACCGCAAATCACCGCTGGATCATCTGTATGAGCTGCGCGACGCGCTGCGACCTGGTGGTCAACTTATTTTGGAAACGCTCGTTGTAGAAGGTGATGAATTCCAGTGTCTGGTTCCAAAAGATCGCTACGCCAAAATGCGTAATGTCTGGTTTATACCCAGCTCTAAAATGCTGGCAATCTGGCTTGGTCGTCTTGACTTTCGGGATATTCAAGTTGTCGATGAAACCCTCACGACCACTAAGGAACAGCGCGCTACCGACTGGATGAAGTTTGAATCATTACCCGACTTTCTTGACCCCAGTGATTACAGTAAGACCGTTGAGGGCTATCCTGGGCCATTAAGGGCAACAATTGTTGCGACCAAGCCGGAATAAACCATGCGTATATATTTCTTTCTTATTGTTGCTTTGTACCTGGCCGGCTGCGGCGGAAGTGGCGGCGGCAATGGTAGTGGTGGCGGGAATAATGGCGGTGGCACCAACAATACGGGACCAAATATCGTCGACATCCCCGATGACGACGCCCTGATACTGGCCGATTCAAATTCACCCTATGCTGCCGAACTCTCCAACTGTTTGAACCCATACAATGAGAGTATCTCCTGTACTCTCAGCACCATTCCCCTGATTGGCCAGTCAACGACCACAGTGACTCCTGCGGATATCCTTGAAAAGACCCTGGTCTCCCATCAATGGATGGCTAATCGCTGGGAAGCCCTACTTCCGCTTTTGCCAGATGATATCCTTCAACTCATGGGGAGTGTCACGGGCGTGGTCATCACCAGTGATACCCGACCCTCGTTTTTCACCACACAAACTGGTGCAATCTATTTGGATTCCGCCTTCTTTTGGCTTACAAATTCTGAAAAAGGAGTCATCGATTCTACACCCGATTTTCGTTCCGGATTTGGTGATGAGCTTCAGTTTATTACGCTAGCCCGTTATGTCAGGGACAATGACTATGCATGGGATACCTATAGTCTTAGCGGCACAGAGGAGCGAACGCTTAACGATCTGGTCGAACCATTGTCTTCTTTGCTTTTTCACGAACTCGGGCATGCCAACGATTTTTTTCCCCGCTCTCAATACAGCTCTCTAATAGACAGCAATACCATTTTGAATGAAGGTGAACGCCTTGCACCATCAAGGGTGTCCACGGCAATGATCAACTTTAGTGACCTCAACTCTGAGCTACTTGTCGATGTCGCCGATGTTCTTTTTAAAGGTATTACTGCTTCAGAAGCTATTCTGGCTCTTACCCCTGAAGACGTAGCTGCCGAGTTCAGTATGGATGTCGCCAATGATGACTATGCCTATACCAGTCAATTCGAAGATCTCTCCATGTTGCTGGAGGAAGTCATGATGAAATACCACTTTGGCATAGATCGCGATATTGCCTACATGGATCGACCCGCTACCGAATCAAACTTCTGTGTTGACTACCCTGTCCGCTGGGGGCAACGAGGTCGAATCGGCGATCCCGGCGTTAAGGCCCGCACGCGATATATGTTGCAAGTGATGCTGAACCAGACAGATGTCTCTGAATACATTGATGACCTCGATGAACCCGTCGCTATGATCAACGGCGACAACTGGTGCCAAAACATCAATCTGACTGCGTCCCCCGTTTCTAGCAAAACACTGTATCAACGCTCTGAAAATCCTCTTGATGACTCGACATTCCCTGAATCTGACAAACGTCGATTTCATTAAATAGACACTTAACTCACAGTTACAAGCAGGCAAGTGTTTGTTTCGCCAGTAATATGATCTATTTGCCAGCTCAGTTGTATGATGTATTATGATTTCCGTTTCAAATGACATAATCCGGGTCTTAATAACAGGGCTATGACTTTACTTCTTAGATCGATCATAAGAGCCATTAGCGCTGTCATATTGCTGACAGCCAATGCATTTGGTCAGGAATTCCCTACCAGAAATATTGATTTTATAGTCCCTTTTTCTCCAGGAGGAGGCTCAGACATCATTGTCAGGGCGCTGCAACCATCACTTGAAAGAGCGCTGGGGCAAACTATTGTTATTCGCAATATCGCCGGTGGCGGCGGAGCCGTAGGCTACAGTCGATTGGTTAGGGCTGAACCCGATGGCTATAGCATCACCACAACCAACAATGCCATTTTTACACTCAGCAGTTTCAGCAATGCCCCCTTTGTAAATGCAGATTTTGATCATCTGGCACGTGTCGCTGTCATGCCCTACATATTGGCTGTTAGAAATAATGATGAGTGGACAGACCTGGAATCTCTCAGGCGGGACCTCGAAAAAAATAACAGAAAACTTTCGGTTGGCTTTTCCGGCGTAGGTTCATCTACTCACATCACAGCACATGCCATTGCCAATGCACTGGGCATGGAGTTCTTATTTATCCCCTACGGTGGGGGAACTGCAGCCGTCTCCTCTGCGATGGGTGGTCATATCGATGCCGTAGTACTCAACCCATCAGAAATTCTGTCGGCAGTAGATGCTGGCAAACTGACTCCTGTACTGAGCACAGGCAGTGAACGCTCCGTGTTCATGCCCGAGATACCTACCCTAAAAGAACTTGGGTTCGATCTGGAGCTGGAGCAGTGGCGCGGTGTTTCTGCGCCAAAAGGTCTGTCTCCTGAGGTAAAAGATGCTTATGTATCTGCTATAAAAATTGCCGTGCAGGATCCACGTTTTATTCAAACCATTGAGGCATCCAGCAC
>JAURLY010000099.1 GCA_030830945.1 Gammaproteobacteria bacterium
GTGCAACAAGGATATATTCCCCCTTACAAAGTCGAATGCCCTCGTTCATCACCGGGACAAGACCGCAGTTCTGCTCCTTGAGAACAAGCCTGACCTTTTCGTGTCCCGCATAGCTGGCAAGGATTTTTCGATTGCTTTGGGTCGAACAGTCATCGATAACGATGACTTCTGTATTCGGGTAGGTCTGGGCAAGAACGCTGCCCATACGACGGCTCAGGTATTTTTCATGGTTGTAACTGGTCACCAGAATGCTGACCAAAGGCAAACTCATTTGAACAACCCCTTATCCCTCAGCTCTTCTAGGCTGTGTTCATAGCCGTCATGCTGGACCTTTTCACCTTTCACCCAGGTAACAAATTGCTCCAGGCCGTGCTCGATGCGGACAGCAGGATTGAAACCAAGCTTTTCCTGTGCCAGCGAGATATCTGCCATACAATGACGTATGTCTCCTACCCTGTACTGTCCGGTTACCTTCAATTGGACTTTTTTCCCGTAATGTTCCTGCAATTTTGTGGCAACCTCATATACAGAAACTGCACTTCCCGACCCGATGTTGAAGATACCGCACGCTACAGTATTTCTTTCTATGCAGGCAACAAGACTGGTAACGACGTCGGAAATATATACGAAATCACGACTCTCCTTACCGTCCTCGAATATATTTATATAACTCCCATTGAGTATGCGCGTAGAAAAGATAGACAAAATTCCAGTATAGGGATTTGACAAGGATTGCCCAGGTCCATACACATTCTGGAATCGCAAGGCATATGCTGACAGTCCCAGAGCTGGCGCGATATTCATGACCAATTGCTCCTGGGAAAGCTTTGAAATGGCGTATACGGAAGCCGGTCGCGGTGGTGAATCTTCCCTGGTTGGAATTGTCTGGCAAAGTCCCCCGCAGAACGGGCAATGCACATGGAAATCACCCACCTGCATCTCCTGGTCACTTCTTTGGCCGGGAAAAACCCTGCCATGCACAGAACAGAGATAATCCCCTTCTCCATAGATTGCTCTGGATGAAGCGACAATTACTTTTGTGATTGACTCACGCCGCTCGGCAATCTCCTCAAGCAGAATCGAGGTGCCGCCAATATTGACATCGGTATAATGTTTAATGGCATACATCGACTGACCGGTACCAGTTTCCGCAGCAAGATGTACAACGCAATCCACATCAGACAACGCTCTGGCTATATCCTGTCGCGCCAATACAGAACCATGAATGAATTCGACCTCCCGGGGCAATGACAGGAATAACGGAGATTGCTGAGGGTCATCGCCGTGAATCTGGGGTGAAAGATTGTCAAGCACTCTTACCTTGTAGCCAAGCTCCACCAGGCGGATTGCCAGGGAGGATCCGATGAATCCTGCACCACCGGTAATCAATATATTCATATAATCAAATGGTTACTTACATTCGACCCATCGTTTAGCAACGGTGTCGTATTGACGAATGATCCTGGCAGGAACACCGGCAGCCACAGAATAATCCGGAATATCCCGGGTGACTACGGCATTTGCCCCTATAACACAATTCTTGCCGATGTTGACGCCGATAATGGCAGCGTTCTCACCAATCCAGCTGCCACTGCCGATGTGTACAGCTTTCTTGAAAATAACCCCTTGAGCCAAAACGGGCTGATCAATATTTTCATAGCCGTGAATATTGTCGGAGATATACACATTGTTCGCGGTAAGTATATCGTCCCCGATGACAACGTGCCTGATGCAGGAGATATGGTTGTTGTAGCCGAAAACGCAACGATCACCGATTTCCAGTTCAGGGTTTTCCCCATCCAGGGGAGCGCAAAACAGCCAGGCACCACGCTGGAAAAAACTTTTCTCACCTATTCTGATGTGGGATTTTCCTTCGATTCTGAAAGGTCGCATAAAAGAAGCCGTTGCGCCGAGATAGGCGAAACCATGCTTATGGACAACATGGAACAATGTGATCCTTAATTTGTTCAACAGACTTTTAATGAATGGAAGCATCATGGTTTTCCGCATTGCCCTCCAACAGGGCGTAAATGAACTCAAGGTTGCGGCGTGTATTCTCGCCATCCAGGGGGCCTATGTATTTTTCAAGTACTTCCCTCGACAGGAATGCATCGAATATCGAGTCATGTTGGAGAAACGCGACTAGTGTGTTCCTGAGTTCCTGCGGGTCACAGGCTGTCACCAGTTCAGACTGGTTATCAAATGGTGGATCCTGGTCTTCCTGGTCATTCTTGTAATAGATTACCGGTATTCCCAGACAGGACGCCTCAAACAACGTTTGCGAATATATGGATATATAGAGGTCTGTCTTCATCAATACTTTCCAGATCGGCATTCGTTGCACCACCTGGATTGGCATATTCGGGAAGTATTCTTCTACATATTTCTTGTATTGATCATGATAACCGTTGGGCCTGACCTTGATGATGACACTGTACCCGACGGACTCACCCATTACCTGGTTTATAGCAGTCAATACAGAGGACATGAATTCGAATTCGATGGCCTGATAGCTGGTCAAGTCAATACTGTTGAAACCGGATGTCCCGATACTGATCACAGGTTTTTCTCTGTTGATACTTCTTTGTGGAAGTGAATCAGCATACACATCCATTCGCGGATCTCCCAAGGTGACGATGTTCGACATTCCCCTGAAATAGTGCTCTTTGATACTAGTTGAATAGCTGTTTATGTACGAGGCATACTTTCCTTCATCATTATGCTGGTCGCTAAGAATTCCGTTAATAATCAGGTAGCTAGGGATCTTTTTTGCTTTAAGAACACAATCCATCAACGTTTGTTCCACGCCGATATTGGCGATCATTAGCTGTAGCCGGATGGGGACGCTATCTGCATAGTTTTTAGCGGCATTCAACTTCTGCAAGATATCCGGCAGCAACGGGGCAACATTTTCTTTGATGATACGGTAGGCATCCTCGGTCAAATCCAGTCCGTCAGCCAATTGCAGACGTGCGCACTTTTTTTCGGCATGTAGTTGCATAATTTTTTTTGCCATATCGCTGCGTCCATTGAATGCGACAGAGCCCGGTACAAGCCTTTGCAGAAAAAAGTCCCTGATTTTGCCTGTACGAAATGGGGAAGCGGTAACCACCTTGATACGAGGATCACGTGATAATTCTGCAACCAGTTTATAGGTAGGGTGGTAAAGCTGGGCATAAACGATATGCTTATTATTCAGCAACCCAAATTTTGTATCCAAAAAAAATACGGCTTTTGCGAGTAGCCCAAGATAGATTTTTTTGAACTTAGCGGATAGTGAAGTGCCATGCAGGGCATCTTGCATATAACGGTAAATGTCAAAAAAATATCTTGGAAGGATGTCCTTGGTCTTTGCAGTTTTATTCTCCAGCCATGAATGTTCAATGCCGGCTTCGTCGAGGATTTCCGGAAAAAAGGGCTCACTGCAAATGACAAATAGCTGCTTATACTCAAATCCTGCTAACTTATTCAGAGATGCCCTGAGTCTTACGTAATTCAAGTACTCACTCCAGAACTCAATCCTGAGGGCAAAGCCGAAGTCGATGCCGAATGCCGTAAAGATATCGTTTCCTTCCAGGTCAAGATGCCAGCGTCGGAAAAACTCGGCAGCGCGGTAATTGTTTTCCTGCATCTCATCTTTGGCACAGAGGTGGTCGACATATTCCGCCCTCCCTCCCTGTTTGCAAACGGCGTTTTTGAGCCCGTAATCGAAAGTCAGGACCAGATCGGTTACCGGGTCGTATTGACGGGCAACAGCATGGAAGTCATTCCTGTCACTCAGAAGAAAGATATTTTCGAATCTGATGCCGACTGGTCCTTTATCTCTTGTCACTGTCGGACAATCTACAAAGTGAAGCCGTCATCAATAACAAGATTCTGGCCGGTAATATGAATGGCTCCATCTGACAGGAGAAATCGAACTGTGCCATACAGGTCCACAGGATCGAGCATGCCTTTGTGCATGCATTTTGCATTGTATTTATCCAAAAATGAGTCCGGCTGAGCATCGAGGATACCGCCTGGGCTTATACAATTGATGCGTATACTGTCTTTCTTGAAATATTTGGCAAAATATCGGCTAAGCTGAATGATGGCCGACTTGATAGCTGCATATTCGACCGGCATAGTCATTGGGGTACCTTCATAGACATTGAAATCCGGCGCATGAAACCCGTAAATGGAGGAAAAATTGATCACATTGCCAAAACCTTGCTGACGAAATGCCAGGCAAAATTCCTTCATTACCAGGAAGTACCCGCCGATGTGCAGGTCGATACTACTGCAAAAATCTAGGTATGTAACATCGTCCAGTTTATGGCCATAATTCGCTCCCCTGGGGTAGGCCGCATTAATGACCGCATCAATCTTAGAATACTTCTCCAATGTTTGTTGAATAAGTACATTGACAGATTTCGCGCTGGATATATCTACCGGCAAGAATTCTGTCAAACTACCTGAAACGCCCTTCAATGTATCAGCAAGCTGGCGTCCGGAGTCCTCGTTGATGTCTGCAATGATCACTACTGCGCCTGCGGCGGCCAATTGTTGGCATATATCCCGACCTATAAACCCGGCGCCACCAGTGACTACGACTACTTTATCTTTCATATCCATAGCGAAAGTCCCACCAAGATCCCTTGTTTAAACCCTGTCTTGACTTTTCTTTGAAATCAGTACACGGTCATCGATATACAGATGATCCAGTCCAGACATCCTGAAGGTGCGAATCGCGTCGCTGATCGTGTCTACGATGGGCTCACCGTGTAAATTGAAGCTGGTATTCAGTACGGCCGGAATCCCGGTCAAGGCCTTGAATTCATTCACCAGGTGGTGGTATTCAGGCGCCTCACTTTCAACGATGAACTGAGGTCTCACGGTCTTATCATAGGGATGGGTGCCTGCAATGATTTCCTGGAATTTATCCGGTCTAACATCCAGGCTGATTGCCATGAATGGTGATTCCAACCCCTTGGGGTTCATGATGTAGTCTTCGCTGTGTTCCTTGAGAATGGATAAGGCAAAAGGCATCCAGAAGTCCCTGTTCTTGATAGCCTCGTTTATTTTTTGTACCGACTCTCTCTGGCGCGGATCAGCCAGGATACTCCTGTTCCCAAGGGCTCGTGCGCCGAATTCGGCTTTACCCCTGATCACTGAAACAATTTCTCCTTGTGCCAGCAAGCCGGCAACGTACGTGTGATCGACATCTTGCGTGACGATGAATTCACAAGCGTATTTACTAAAATCGATATCCTCGATTTCGTCCTTGATATCAAACCCCAGGTAAAGGTTTGCAAGGGGCCTGTTGCTTTCTTGTTTGCTATTCATCAGGTAACAGCCGCCTATACTGAGGCTTTCGTCGCCAGATGAACCACAAACGAACATGGCTTCAACCTCGTCGAGTTCCGAGATGACCTTGTTCATCTTGATATTCATGGCAATACCGCCACCTACCACGATTTTGCGAATGCCGGTCTGCTTGACGATGTTTCTCACCAGTTTGCTGGCAATCTCCTCGGTGTAGTCCTGTACCGCACCGGCAATATTATCGAAGCGGTGGGTTTCCCAGCCTTTTTTGAGATAACTGTAAAGATCCTTTGGTCGGTTTTTTGAAACAATGCGAATACCTTCAACGGTACAAATGTCTTCGATGACTTGTTTGGCCTTTGCAACATAGGATTTTTTCGCATAGGCAGCCAGGCCCATGACCTTAAATTCGTGTTCGTCCGGCCGCATACCCAGAAGCAACGTAGCCAGTTTATATATACGCCCGAGGTCGTTTTGATTGGAATCTGCTAGAAATGTAAATTTGTCTTCTGATACTTGCCAAACAGTCTGATTTCGACCATCACCCCATCCATCCATGGTAAGTACGATGCAGTCATCTCCCCTAAAGGGTGAACCAAAATATGAATAGTACGCATGGCAAGTATGATGATCTAGAAATTCCACCTTCTCTTTCTCTATCCCAAGGTGAGAACTTAGCTTCCTAGCCTCTTCGTTTCTGTAAAGTTGAATATCTTGTTTTTCATCTGCCAATACTTCGTCAGTCAAATATGAAAAATCGAAATATTCTTTCGCATTATTAAACTTTGGGTCATCTCTCAACCATTTCAGATATTCACTACAATCCTCTCCACGAAATCGTTTTTGGTAGAATTTATGTCCGTAATAATCGTGATAGTCTTGCAAACTAAAATTACAAGTAGTTTTTGACTTAATGAGGATTCCAGGATTGTCATAGGTTGTATAGGCTACTCTATGCAGATCTGAACCGGTAACGCCTGCTTTCCTCATACAGTAGTCAATTGAGCGCTCAGGGTAACAAACGTCATTTTTGATTCTAGAAAACCTTTCTTCGCATAACGCTGCAATTATGCGCCCATTCACACTTATCGCTGCCGAAGAATTATGACCAACACTTAAAGCTAAGTTGTATTCTCTATTTTTCATAATGTATTAATTTATAGAAGTATTTTAGGAAAATTCTTTAATATAATGCCGTACGTTCTCGTAATAAATATTCCGCGAAATGGAAGTCCAGCAAACTATCTATATCTATAGCTCTCTCTTTAGGTACGATGACGCTACGAATTTTTCCCTGCAGCAGATATTCACAGGTCATTACATATTCGGGGTTCGCAACATAGGCAACAGTTGCCAAGTCAAAAACCGGAGGAGCATCTTGTCGTCTAGCGATGCTCTTCTCAAGACCAAGAAGCAAATCCACAAACCCTTTTTGATCCCTATTGACCATATTGAAATAGGGATTACGATGCGAATCAGATACAGTAACAACAAGATCAGAATCACCCTCTTGAAACATTTTGATGCAATTTTCAATATCTAATTTTGAACGAAGTGGAGCTGTTGGTGGGATCGAAAGCATTATGTCAGGCAAATTTCCTTCGTTATCTCTCCAGTATTGTAAAGCGTGTTTCCAAGCGGCGATTTCCGGTGAATCATCTTGTGCTAAATGTGAAGGCCTCAAAAATGGCACTTCAGCTCCGTACTGAAGTGCAACGTTTCTAATTTCTAGAGAATCAGTAGAAACAACTACTCTATCAATCTCCTTGATTGATTTAGCTTGCTCAATTGACCATGATATCAGTGGCTTATCCAATAATGGCCTTATGTTTTTATTAGGAATCCCCTTAGAGCCACCTCTTGCGAAAATAAATGCAACTATATTCAAATAAATTCCTTTAGTAGTTCCGAATTACACTTTCAATTGAACGCGCTTGTTTAATTTTGCAGACTTACGGGCCGCTTCTACTATCTTTATAACTTTTAAACCGGACTCTATTGTATTTTCTGAATCACTCTCCGATTCTACGCAAAGCAGAAATTGCCTCCATTCTGAGTCGTAGCTTTCATTAATTGTCTCAGAGCCTTCATAAAGTCGAGTCCAACTGGACCCGCCCCGTTTATAGAGATCAATACATCCGGTTATACAATCCCATCGGATGCTCCCATGTTCAGCTATAAGAGTACATGTTCTAGACTTGTCACTTCGGATTAAATCTAGGTTCACAGAAGCAACTATTCCTTCTTTATTCAAATGTGATTTCATTTTCATCAGGAGGAACACTGAGTCTTCTACATCGATATCCAAATCACTTAACTTATTAAGAGAGGCCTGTATCCAGTCCACATCACCAAATATCCAAGTTAAATAGTCAATTTCATGGCTAAGCTCCAATAATGCTCCACCGCCTAATCTGGACTGAGATGTAACTGATTTTTTATAGTCAGAATCGGGCCGCCATTCAGGTAGATACTGCCCTGTCTCGATTCGAATTGACCAAGGCTTGCCAACTACCTCGTCCTCAACAATTTCTTTAAGCTTCTTAAGAGATGGTAAAAATCTAAGGTTATAACCAGTAAAACACACAAGTTTTTTTTTACTACATAAACTGGAAAGTTTGGCTATGTCAGTTGAATTATGTGAGAGGGGTTTTTCTATTAATAAATGCACCCCCAGTTTTGCAAGCGGAAGTGCCATAGAAATATGGAATGTTGCAGGATTCGCTATTACCGCAATATTTGGCGCAAAAACTAAGGCTTCTTCAAGGGTTGAAAATACCCTATCTGCTTGCTCAGGAATAGATATATCCATTTTGTAATGCAGTACCGCAATACATGCGCTAGGTAAGTATTTCCTCGCTAAAAGCAAGTGCCTCTTGCCTATACTGCCATAACCAACAATTAAAATACGATTAATCAATTTAAGAATCGTTTTATAATTCTAAGCCCAACTTCTCCGCTCTTTTCAGGATGAAATTGGCAGCCGATAATATTGTTTCGGCAAATTGTTGCTGCAATTCGAATACCGCCATAGTTACAATCCGCTAATCTGTTATCCGGATTGTCCGTTCTCGCCATAAATGAATGTACGAAGTAAGCGGTCTCTCCTTTTTCTATATCTTGCATTACTGAACCTGACCAATTACTTTTAGACTCGGAAGGAATTAGCTCGTTCCAGCCAATATGCGGAATCTTATGAGGATTTCCATCAGTAGAAACATTTGGAACCGGTACAACTCTGCCAGGGATTAAGCCCAAACCTTTTGTAAGACCGAACTCTTCGCTCTCATCAAGTAACATCTGCATACCTAAGCAAATTCCTAATAGAGGGGTATTTCGAGATGCCAGATCAAGCAATATACTGTCTAGATCACGAGCTTTAAGTTCTTTCATGCCATCTGCGAACGCACCCACTCCTGGAAGGACAACTCGATCTGCATCAAAAATACTATTCGACTTATTAGTTAACGAAACTTTCGCGCCGCAAAACTCAAAGATCTTGCACACGCTTAACAGATTCCCTATTCCGTAATCTATTACTGCTACTTTGATTTTATTCAAATTTTCTGACTTTGATATTGCTTTCTAGTGCCGTCTTTCTGATTTCAGCAATCGAATATCTTCCATAATGTAGTATGTCAGCCATCGCCACTGCGTCAGCTTGTCCGTTTTGAACAACATCCACTAAATCAGTTGGCTTGCCCATTCCGCCACTTGCAATTACCGGAATACTTACGCTATCAGATACCATTTTTGTAAGTTCAATATCATAACCTTTTCGTGTTCCTTCCATGTCAATAGATGTTAATAAAATTTCACCTGCGCCCAAGTCAACACCCTTTTTTGCCCATGCAAGTACATCAAGGTTGCTATGCTCTCTACCACAATCTGTATATACTTCCCAATGATCCTTACCTTGTTTTTTGGCTTCAATCGATAGAACTATACATTGCGAACCATATTTTTTAGCAACCTCGCTGATTAGTTTTGGCGACCTTACAGCCGCAGTATTAATCGCAACTTTATCCGCGCCCGCCTGTAGTAGATCTCTCACGTCATCGACACTTCGTATACCGCCACCAACAGTCATTGGAATAAATATGTTATGAGCTGTCTTAGCTACTATCTCAGGCAATTTACTTCTTCCATAAAGACTCGCTACTGCATCCATATACAAAATTTCATCAGCGCCCTCTGAATAATATTTTCTAGCATATTCTTCCGGGTTGCCGATAACACGAAGTCCTTCAAAGTGAACTCCTTTTATAAGGTTAGCTCCTTTTATATCAAGACGAGCCAAAAGGCGAATATTCTTCAAATGTCTTTATTATTTATTATGCCAAACTGCATGCCGTAATTCCCATTGAGAATCTTTATATTTCCAAAGATGTGGCGAACGGAAATTATCAGTCAGCAAATTAAAGTATTCCAGACTCATGATGGGTTGTTCAAACATCTGGGCAGCGATAGGAAAATCGTCTTTCTCTAAACTAAGATAGGTAAGCAGTTCATCTATAAAACGAGATGGAAATTCATTATCAAATCTTTTAACCAATGCAACACCTTCATCACGCTCTATATCTCCCGACCGTATTTCTTGTGCAGCATCGTAGCTTGCTCTCCCGATGCCAAATTTAATACCTGTAGTAAAGTAGTGAAGATCATCAATACGATCATCAATACTATTATATTTTGAATATGTTCCTGGCGTTCGCTCAGGTGACGCCTTAAATCCTGCATTATCGACTGCATAATAATAGCAATTCTGTGGATGCCATTTAAGGTAATACCCCAAATAATGTACTTCTATATTTTTCTCTAGAATCTGTTGAGGATTTGCGGGGAGATATGGTTGCAAATCATTTTGATCTACACCAAATTCGGATTTCAGATCAGAAACCGATACGCCCCCCAAGTATATCTGTGATTTATCCTCTGATGTAAAATACGACCAGTCACGTATAGCTGAATCTGTATCTTTGATTGGGTTTCCATATTCAGACTCATTTTCACCATAAAAAACTAGGGGAATGTCAAATAATAGAGCCATCTTAGGAGCCAATGCTTTCTGGCCAAACATAAATGCCTGAAAAGGATGAAAAAGCAGCTCGGTTGATAGTCTTGTAAGTAAGCGATGAATACGTCCATTTGGTGTCATTAAATAATTGTCATGGCCCGAATGAATCCATGATTGAAAGTTTTTCCATCCCCAATCTGTATAAATATGAGGAGCCCAGGTTACGGTAAGCGGATGCATCCCATATTTCGTCTTCAGTACATGGGAAGCGTATATACTGTCCTTACCACCAGAACCTGGAACTATACAATCGTAAGATCCATTAGATTTTCTATGTTTAGCACAAAGATCTATTAGTTGTCTTTCACGATCATCCCAGTCAATTAAATTGTTTTTTCTTTCTGCGAACCTACAAGCATCGCAAACTCCTTCATCGTCAAAATTGATTGTATTTTTTTTTGAATCTTGAGTATGTTTGTATTCAACGGCAGAATTTGGCCTTTGATTAGATATCACGCATTTTTTGCAAAATTTGACTTCAGAAGGCAATCCATAAAGAACTTTTCTTGAATCGATATTTTCTGAAAACTGAATTTTATCTACTGGCTTTGGTTCTCTGATCAAATCCATCAAATTATCCTTAAATTGAGATTATACGGACAAGATTTTCTGCAAATCATCAGGCCTTCCGACATCAAGCCATGGTTCATGCATAGGGTAAGCTACAATATTTTCTTCCTTTGCTCTTAATCGTTCAAACAGAACTGGCATATCACAATGATCATTATAAGATAAGTACGGTAATACTCTTGGGGATAAAACGTAAACGCCAGCATTGATAAGACTACGGGAGATGGGCTTTTCTTCTAGTCCGATAATTCGGACCCCATCAGTATGCACTACTCCAAATGGATGCTGCCACTCGTGTACCTTAACTGCCATAGTTGCTGCAGCTTGACATCGACTATGAAATTCAAGAATTTCTCTGTAGCTTATGTCCGTTATTACATCACCATTAGTTACAAGCATTGGAGATTGAATATCAAAGTTGATCAGACTCAAAGCACCTGCTGTACCTAGTGGAAGATCTTCTCGCAAGTAATTAATATTTACATCAAACAACTCACCATTGCCAAAATATTCTTCAATAACATCTCCAAGATGATGAATTGCTAATATTATTTGATCAAATCCCTCTTTGCGAATTTTCCTTATAATATGCTCAAGCATGGGTACACCCGCGATCTTCACCATCGGCTTAGGGCAGTTTTCCGTGTGAGGCATTAATCGCGTTCCCAGTCCACCAGCCATAATAACAACAATGTTTTCTTTTATGGGCTGAGTTGTCATCTCGTCCCATAAATGTAGACCAACGACTTCTTGCTGCTCATTCACTATCGGAATTTGTTGGATTTTATTCACAAGCATTAATTGCAATACCATCTCTCTAGACATGGTCGAAGGTGATACCAATGCGTTCCGATTAATAATTTTATGAATGGAGCTTTTAATATCCAACCCTTTTAAAAGCCCCCTTCGTATATCTCCATCTGAAATTGTTCCTATAAACTTATTTTTTTTATCCACTATTAAAACTATCTTAATTCCACACTCATTTAGATTCTGAATAACATTCTCCATGAATGAATTTTCTGGCATTATTGCTTTTTGCCAATTTTTGCTACAAATACTCATATATTTCTTCTTTGAAGCTGGTCGGGAAAATCATAAAATTTTTTCTCTAAGATATTCACGAGCGATATTTTCCGTAGAATATTAACAATATTCTCACTTGCTTTTTTTTGACCATACGGATTAGTTACACTAGGAAGTTTTTCCTGGAAATTTTTTGAATACATAATCTTTATCGCACTAGAAATTTCTCTTTCCTTTGCCTCACAATTTATAACGCTACTTGCGAGGACTCTCCCCTTCTGGCGTGATCCAATATTGATTGTTCCTTTTCTGAAGCTTGGAACTTCTAATATTCCACTTGAAGAATTACCAACAACTCCATCAACCTGCGCCACACAAGAAAAATAGCGTAATTGTCCTAAAGACTTAAAACTATAAGCATTTGACCTATTCCTGATAAATGCATTTATTTCTTCGATAATTTCTTCACAATTAGTGTCAGCATTAGGTAGAGTGAAAATCAAACCGGTGTTTTTTAATTTTTTTAGCGAAGATAAGAGTTCTTTGAACTGAAATAAGCTTTTTTGATATTGCAATGTCACAGGGTGGAAGGTTATTAGAAGATTTTTCTTGTCGAATTTGATTCCCAATTGAGCTTCCAGCTCAGACCTTCCTAACAGTTTTAAATTACGTATACTGTCGCTTGCCAGACCTCCTACATTAAAGACATTGACTGGCTGCTCTCCCAGCTGAATTACCCTTTTTTTATACTCTTCAGTAGCAACAAAATGAATATGTGACATCTTAGTAATAGCATGTCGTAATGATTCGTCGAATGCACCTTCGGTTACTTCACCGCCATGAATATGAGCAACCGGGACACAGGAAATTAGTGCAGCTGAAGCTGCTGCGAAAATTTCATACCGATCACCTAACAGAAGTATTAAATCTGGCTCCAACCGCTCAATCGCCTCCGCAAATCCAGTAATCCCAACTCCGATTGATTTAGATATATCTCTTGGTTTATGCGAATCAGTTATGTTATCAACCTTATGGTCGATCTTGAAACCATCATTTTCAATCTCTTTATACGTAAGACCAAATTGACTAGATAAATGCATACCTGTAACAATTATTTGAAGCTGGAAAGCATCATCCTTCGCGATTCCATCGATTACCCAACGCAGCAATCCGTATTCAGCTCGAGAACCTGTGACAACACATACCTTACCTTTCATATAGTAATAATTTGGTCAGGCTCAAAATCTGACACTGCTTTGCGGCCTACTATTTCTTCCCATTTCATTGGTGATATGCCCGACCCCGGTCTTTTAACGGTAAGGTTGTTTTCTGTTAAAAACTCACCCTTTTTAATAAAATTCTTCGCTACTATAGATTTTCTTACTAGTAGTTGGTTTTTCATCTCACTTTTTGAAGGTATTTTTTGTCCATCTCCTAAAGCTTTTGAAATCAGTCTAATTGCAGAAATCATTTTCGCTAATTCTTCCGGCTCCAGGCTCGATTTATGGTCAGGACCAGGTAGATCTCTGGAAATTGTGAAATGCTTTTCTATCACTGAGGCACCTAGTGCTGTTGCAGCAATCGCAACTTCTATACCGGTAGTATGGTCTGAGTAACCTACTTTCACTCCGAGCTCATTTTCTATTGTCTTCATTGCCAATAAATTTACTTCCTCAATTGGGCATGGGTATGCGGTTGTGGTATGCAGCACTACAATGTCTTTTTTCCTTGTCCCAGCTTCAACAAGCAGTTCTAGCGCTGCTGCGACCTCATTCATAGTAGACATACCAGTGGAAATGATTATTTTTTTCCCGAGTGACCCTACATGTCTTAGATAGGGAAGATTAGTAATTTCTCCACTCGGCAGTTTGAAAATTTTAAGACCGAGAGTATGCAATAAATTTATACTTTTATGATCAAATGGCGTAGAAAGAAACTGGATATTTCTTTCTTTACAATAGTCCATAAGCACTACGTGATCATCGGCACTAAGTTCTAGTTTTTTTAACATTTCCAGCTGGGTATTTTCTTTAGAACTAATTTTTTGGTATTCAGCCTTTTCAGCATATTTTGTTGCCAGTAGACTTGCATTGAAAGTTTGAAACTTTACTGCATCGGCTTTCGCTTCTACAGCGATTTGAATCAATCGTTTAGCTTGTTCCAAATCGCCATTATGATTCACACCTGCTTCAGCTATTACGAAAACTTTCCCACTCATATCATTTATTAGATATATAACTTGAAAAGTCATCCATGTTCTTCAAAACATGAGCTCCCATACCAATTAGGCAGCCGTCTCCGATTGATGTGCCTTCCCTGATAATGCTGCCACTACCAATAAAATTCGCATCTCCTACAGAAACATCCCCATTCAATATAGCGCCGGTCGAAATATGGCAATGGTCCCCAACGAGCACATTATGTTCTAGTAAGGCACTGGAATTGATGATGCAGTTATCGCCCACTTGCACTCCGGCATTCACAACTGCTCCGGGCATGACTATCGTGCCACGGCCTAGACTGGCCCGCGGGGAAACATAGGCGCTAGGAGATACCAGTACGGGAAATCTGTAGCCGCATCCGCTTGCTAGTTCAAAGAGAGCGATTCGCTTGTTTGCTGACCTTATCTGGCCGACTGCAATAAGCGCGTTCGGACATTTATCAAGGATCTCCGGCAAATTCGAATCACTTCCCAGCACCTTGTAACCGTGCAGAACCAATCCTTTTTCATGGTCTTGCCCGATCAAGCCATAAACCGAGAAGATTGTTTCCTGCTCTATGACATCTATGCAGGATAACGCATGTCCTCCAGCACCGATCAGTAGGATTTCCATGACAGAATTCGGTTAACCCAGCAGTCCCTGGCTGCTGGGAAGGTTGACAAGGGTCGTGGCCAGTCTCTTTGCCTCATCTAGGTTCATTGCAGGCACATTACGGTATGGTTGCAAAGTATTCATCAGCTTCCATGGCGGCCTGACCATGAAACCAGCCTCGTTGACTGCATACAGAATTTTGTTCTGCTCTTTCTCGTCTGCAATGTCGAGTTCCAATGTCTGCAACCAGTAATTACTTCTGGACTTTTCCGGTTCATGAACCAGGCTCACTCCCGCTTTGTCTTTGAAGCAGTTGTAATACTTATTAAACAAATTGCGTTTTTTAGCGATAAATTCCGGTAAATTTTCGAGCTGTGCGCATCCCAGCGCGGCGTTGATATTCGGCATCCTGTAATTGTATCCGCACTCGTCATGAACATAATGCCAGGCATGAGGCAGCTTGGCTGTTGTACTTAAATGCTTGGCCTTTTTGGCCAGTTTTTCGTCATTGGTCAAAATGGCACCGCCACCACCCGTAGTGACAATTTTGTTGCCATTAAAGCTGAGCACACCTGATTGGCCGAATGTGCCTGTATGTTTACCATCGTACAGACTGCCAAGCGATTCCGCTGCATCTTCGACGAATTGCACATTGAAATCCTTTGCCAGCCTGAGACAACCTTCTATGTCGACCGGATGGCCAAACGTATGCATAGGCACCATGGCACGTATAACGCGGCCCGTAGTTTTGTTAATGCATTGTCCGGCACGCTGTTCCGTGGTATCCGACAGGTATTCGCGGGTTTTTTCCACGAAAAACCCCAGATTTTCAGGATTGCAATCGACCAGGTGGGGCATGGCGCTACAGTAACTGACGGCATTGGCTGTCGCTACGAAAGTCAGTGCCGGCATCAGGACCTCATCGTTATGGCCAACCCCGGCCAATAGCAGGGCGAGATGCAGGCCA
>JAURLY010000100.1 GCA_030830945.1 Gammaproteobacteria bacterium
AAAAACAGTTCATCAAAAGCAGCAGATGATAGCGATGCTGCCAATGCCCAAGGTGAGGAGCTTGCCAATGCCCTGCTCTATCAGGGTAAAGTTTATCGACCTAGCCACTTTGCCGATTTACTGAAACGAATCAACGCACCGGAAACCGCTTTGCAGGAACAAGGGAACAGCATACTTACTGGTGAAGATGTAAAGGTAAATGGCAGTCTTGCGCGTACAGGAGAAACCATTTTTGCCCAGGATAAGATATTCATTAATCAGGCGCAAATGACGGCCGTACAGGTGCTGGAATAATTATGCGACGGCGGCAGATATCCACTTTCAGCCTTTCATTTTTGGACATTATGTCTTGTGGGCTGGGTGCTGCCGTTTTGCTGTTTTTAATCATCAAACACAATACCGAGCAAATCACTGAAATAGACCCCAATCTCAGTTCAGAAACCAATTTGCTTGCCGAAGAAATTCAAATTGGTCAAGAAAATTTGGCTCGCATACGCAATACCATTGCGGAAGTGGATGATGAGCTAGCTCAGGCTCGAGGGCTTGCCCGGCGTATACAGGATGAAATCGAGCAGCTACGAGGTCAATTAGCTGACCTGGGGCCTTCTGCGTCAGAGGAAATCAATAATCTTGAGCAACAAATTGCGTTGCTTGAAATGCAAAAACAAACCCTCGAGGAGCAGGCTCAGGGCGCTAACCGAGTGCGGGAATTCCTGGGAGAAGGCGATCGCCAGTATTTAACCGGTCTTAATATGGGTGGATCGCATACGCTGATTTTGCTGGATAGCTCATCAAGCATGTTGGATGAAACCATCGTTAATATAATTCGTCGAAGAATACGATCGGATGACGTCAAAATTAATGCCCCCAAATGGCAGCAAGCCCTTGCCATTGTTGATTGGCTTACTGCCAACCTCAATCCAGGGACAGAGTTCCAGATATATACATTTAATGAGACGGCTACCGCTGCAGATGAAGCAACGACTGGCAACTGGATTAACACGGCTGACCGTGGGGTAATGGAATCCCTTCTTCAAAGTGTTCGCCGCGTTGTTCCTGCCAAGGGCACCAATCTTGTTTCAGCAATCCAGGTGATAAATCAGCTTTCACCCGTCCCTGATAATATTTTTTTGATTACAGACGGGCTGCCTACTCAAGGCAATAGCAAACCAAGAAGTACCAGCGTCTCCAACCAGGAACGAATCAATTACTTTAATGATGCCTACGAATTAATGCCGCGACATATACCCATTAATACGCTTTTACTGCCGATGGAAGGTGATCCCTACGCTGCAGTGGCGTTTTGGCGCGTGGCACTGGAAACTAGGGGCTCTTTTATTGCACCTTCGAGGGACTGGCCATGAGGGGATTTCGACGTAACTCTGAAGATTCAAGTATCGCGTTTCTCGACATCATTTGCTGTGGGTTCGGTGCCATCATACTGCTACTGGTTATTGTTAAGCCAGGCAGCCCAGATGTGCTGGAAAGTTCCGATCAGCAACAAGGGGGGCGAATTAAAGTTATGCAAGAACAGCTCTTCCAATTGCGTGGTGAAATTGATTATCTAGAGCGCGAGCTGACCGTGAAGCAGGAACAGCTCGATATTGAGACCGAGCGAGTGGCTATTATGCGAGGCGAACTCGATCGCGACGGGAAAATGCTGGCGGCGAGGCAAATGGCACAAATAGACGAAGAGGAGCGTCAAGAAGACCTTCGTATAGCCATGCAAAGCCTTTCAGAAGAGATGCGGCGACTGTTTGGGGATGCCTACCAGCGCCGGGACAATGTTATTGGCGGTATTCCTGTTGACTCGGAATACGTTATTTTCATTATTGATACCTCCGGCAGTATGTACAACTACGCTTGGGGGCGAGTCGTTGATGAAATCAGTCACATCCTGGACATTTATCCTAATCTCCAGGGCGTACAGGTGATGAATGATATGGGCGATTACATGTTTGGCACCTATCGTGGGCAGTGGATACCAGATACCCCGAGCCGCAGGCGAATTTTGCTGCAGCAACTTCGCACCTGGCATCCGTTTAGTAATAGCAGCCCCGTTGAAGGCATTACAACAGCGATCCGCTCTTTCTATTCCCCAGACCGAAAGATCAGCCTCTACGTGTTTGGTGATGATTACACAGGCCGGTTATTAGGCCCGGTTCTCGATACCGTGAAATCTCTAAATCGTGAACATCCAGATGGTGAACCCATGGTAAGAATCCACGCCGTGGGTTTTCCCGTACAATTTTTAGGTAACGCGGGACAAAATAGTTCCGGAGCGCGTTTTGCTGCGCTAATGCGCGAACTGGCAAACCAAAATAATGGTACCTTTGTGGGATTGAATGATTTCCGCTAGCAAGTGGATGTTCCGGGTTGATATTAGGAGTAACAAGCGATGATGGCTTTCCAATCAATCAGGCCTTTATTTGCGGTAACTTCGATTACCCTCTCTATCCTATTGACTGCCTGCAGCAGCAGTTTTGTTGTCGATGCTGATTTCCCTCGTCCCCTGGTTGAGCCCATTCCCATTAATGGCGAGCTCGTCCTTACAGATGAATTCAGCACCTATGTCTTTGTCGAAGACACAGAAACCCGTGATGATCTGGAAGTTGATATCAGCAACGCACAGGTAAAATTATTCGAGACGATTACCGGGCATCTTTTCAGTGGATCTGACAATCCACAAAATCTGCTAGTCATCACCCCCTCACTTGAAGATTTTCAATATGCCGTACCACGGGAAACCCGCGCCGAAATCTATGAAATTTGGCTCAAATACCGGGTGCAGGTTATGACAAAAGACGGGGAGCCAATAGCTGACTGGCTTATAACCGGTTATGGCAAAACGCCCACCGCCTTTATGAAAAGCCGTCAGCAGTCCATTGATCTGGCAACCACCATTGCGTTGCGAGATGTCGGTGGCCAGTTAAGTATCGGCTTCGGCCGCCAACCTGACATAAGGGCCTGGCTGGACGATAGGGAGGAACAGATTTGATGAAGGCCTCAATCAAGCTTTTTTACTTGAGTATTCTCTTGGCGTCTCTATCTGCGTGTACCACTGTCTCCATTGATGAAATGCGCTGGCAGGAAACCGACATTGACTTAAGTCAGGACTCGATTGTCATACTTGGACGACATCACTCACCTGAATACGTAACTGAGCCTGATCTCGTGTCGTGCATTGGCAGACGTCTGGAATCAGGCATGCTCGGGCTCAAAGTTATTCCCGAGCATGAATTTGTAAACCTGCTCTATCCTTGGTTTGAGCCCCGTACTGCCCCGCTAACCATGGATAAATTCGTCAAGATACTCGACGAGCCCATGATTCGTGATGAGCTGGAAAAACATAGAGTGCGCTACATGATTTGGGTAGAGGGCGCCACTGAGACGGTAAATCAAATTGGCAGCATGAGCTGCGCGATTGGCCCTGGCGGTGGCGGATGTTTTGGCTTTGGCAGCTGGGAAAACCAAAGTGAATACGAAGCCAGTATCTGGGATTTTGAAAATACACGTGAAGCCGGACGTATCAGCACCGATGCGCAGGGAACTTCCTACATGCCGGCTATAGTTATTCCTATACCTATAATAGCTCGGGTTCAAAGTAATGCCTGCGACGGTATGGGCTCGCAATTGTCCGCGTTTTTTGCACCGGAGGCTTAACATGCTGGGCTTAAATCGTTTTCTATTAGCTTGTTTGCTTCTGTTCATGGCCCCATGCCTTTTGGCCGAGGACAAAGAAGTGAAAATGGGTCGGGAAGCCCATGAAGAGCTATTGAAAACAACGCATTTTTACGATGATCCAGAGCTGCTTGAGTATGTCAATTCGGTGGGTCAAAAGTTAGCAGCAAACAGTGACTGGCCAGACATCGAATATCATTTTTTTATCGTAGACAGCCCAGACATCAATGCATTTGCGTTACCTGGTGGATATATCTACATAAACCGTGGCTTGATGAGCTATATGACATCAGAAGCACAATTAGCATCCGTTCTGGCGCACGAAATCGCGCACGTTACCCGACACCATGCTGTCAGCAGGCGAAGTCAACAGAGGCTGGGTACAGCGGCCGCTTTCGTTGCTTCTGTAATCACCTGGAATTCAAACGTTGGGGAAGCCATCAAGTTGGAAAATGCCGCTTTGGTAAGTGGTTATGGCCGCGAAATGGAGCTTGAGGCCGATGAGTACGGTGCGCTTTATATGTACCGCTCAGGTTACGACCCCAACGCCGTGATTGAAATGCTGTCGATACTCAAGGATCACGAGCGACTCACCGCCCTAAAGGGTCGTGATGCTGGTCGCTCCACTGCCACCTATCACGGTGTATTTTCAACTCACCCCAAAAGCGACACGCGACTTCAGGAAGTTGTTGCCCAGGCTGGTCAGCTTCCGCCCGGAGAGGCCTTTCAAGGACGTGAGATATATCGGGAAAAGACCAAAAAAATGGTCTACGGAGAAAACATTACCCAGGTTGCACCACCGGGCCACCAGAGATATGCCAGCAAGGGGCTGGGCGTAACTTTTGAATACCCATCAGGCTGGGAGCGCTCGACTGAAGGACAATCCATTATCCTGAAATCACCGGACGATATTCAGCTGGAAATCAGTGTGGCCAAGCCACAACCAGATGTGACTGATCCGGAAATTCTTCTTAAACAAAGATTTCAGGTAGAAGAGCTAAAAGACGCAGAGGCTGTCTTTGAGGGAAAAGAGCGAGCGGATGAAGCCAGCAAGGCATTGATTGTCACCGAAAGCGGCGACAAGCGTGTTGCGGTAATTAAATCCGGTTCCTATGAATACTATTTCAATACATTGCAGCCGGTACCGCTAGACGAAACCCAGGATCAAACCATAGCCAGAATCATTGAAAGTTTTCGACGCGCTGAAGCGCGGGACTTTCCTCCAGACAAGGTTTACACGATTTACTATCATCGTTTGCAGCCTGGCGAAACATTCACGGATTTAGCAGCAAACAATATCCTGGGAAGATATACCGAGGAAGAACTAAGACTACTCAATGGATATTACCCTTCGGGCGAGCCCCAGCCCGGCACCTGGATAAAAATGGTTCAGTAGGAATCCTTTGCCCTTACTGTCGAATTTGACGTGAGGGCATTTCCAGAACCTCTGCAGAGGTCGCACGTACGGGGTTGATATCAATTCCTCCCCTTCGGGTAAACCTTGCGGCAACGGAGAGTGCCTCCGGCTCAAGATGCGCTTTAAGGTCGCAAAATATCGCTTCTACACAGTTTTCATGAAAACCCCGATGTTCCGCGTAGGAAAGTAAATATTGGGCCAGAGACGCCCCTTTTACGCCCACACCATCCATACGAATATAAATAGAGGCCCAAT
>JAURLY010000101.1 GCA_030830945.1 Gammaproteobacteria bacterium
AATTCACACCGCAATCGACCCAAAACCTGATTGACCGAAGCGAGCATGAGCTTTTGGTTGCCCCATGGATCCAAACCGCAGAAGAAATGCTTTCTGATGAAGCCCGGTTTCTGGCGGCAAACGAATTAATGGCTGGAATCTTGCGGCATATTGAATCTGAGATTGCGTTCGAGCTGCATTCCCAACTAGCTGGTGATTGTCATCTGATTGGTGATTTGGGCTGTGCCCGGGTGCTACTGCATAAAAACGCCCTTATTCCCTGGTTTATCCTTGTGCCTCGTGGCGATTATCGTGATCTGGATGATATGCCGGTTCAGCAGCGCAATCGTCTTATGGCTGAATCAGACCGATTTGCCGATCTTTTGCGTGAAGAATTTAATGCAACCAAGATAAATATTGGTGCGCTGGGAAATATGGTACCCCAACTGCATTTACACGTTATTGGTCGCCGCGAGGATGACCCTTGTTGGCCCAATCCGGTGTGGGGCAACCTGAAAGAATCTGTCGACTGGAAAGAAAGCGACGTGGAGCGACTGCGTTCCTTGATAATGGGTAACCTGTGATACCAGACAAGATTAAACAGGAAATTCAGGATTCTTATAGCAAGTTTCTTGAATCAACCGGCTTTGCGCCTCGTCCGACGCAAAAACACATGATTGCTGCCATCACACGTCAACTGATGCACTCCCGGCCACTGGAAAAAATCCTCGCTGTAGAAGCGGGTACTGGAACCGGAAAAACTCTCGCCTATTTGCTTGCAGCTGTCCCCATTGCCCGGGAAACGGGGAAAACACTGGTGATATCCACTGGAACCATCGCCTTACAGGAACAATTGGTAAACAAGGATATTCCCGATGCCATTTCGAAAGCCGGGCTGTCATTTGGCTATCAGCTGGTCAAGGGACGAGGCCGGTATCTTTGCCAATTAAAACTTGAGAACTTGCTAGCCAGTGACGCCGATGCCGATCAAATGAGCATGTATCTGGAAGGTGATATACAGGCCTTTAGTGCCGATCGGCTGAAGCTTTATCAATCCATGGAGCATGCGCTGGCCCATAGCGAGTGGGATGGTGACCGAGACACCTGGGACGATGCAATTCGCGAGGATGACTGGCGACCACTCACCAGTGATCGCTATCAATGCATAGGTCGTTCATGCGATCACGTTAATCAATGCGCCTTCTTTTCTGCCCGCAATCAACTGGAAGAGTCTCTGGTGCTGGTAGCTAACCATGATTTGGTGCTCTCGGATCTAGCCTTGGGCGGCGGGGCAATTTTGCCGCCAGTCGAGGATTGCATCTATATTTTTGATGAAGCCCATCATCTGGGTGAAAAAGCCCGAAAACATTTTGCTTCCCGGTTTCGTTTAGGGACGGCCAGTGCCAATCTGGATCAAATGGTTGAATTACTACCGCGACTCAAGAGCGAAGCGGTAAGTATTAAAGGTATACCTTCCTCCGTAGATGAAATTCAGGCCCAGATATCGAAGCTTATTGAGCAGCTAGACCCTGTTCGGTCATTACTCGCCGAAGAAATTGCCTCTGTTGATTTGAGCGACAAAAACTTTGGCCGTTTTGGTAGTCAGCGAATGGAAAAGCGATATCCAAAGGGTGTGTTGCCGCCAGAGTTGCAAGAAATTGCCCAAGAGCTATCTACGACATTTACGCGGGTGACAGGACGGCTAGAACTGGTTTCTGATGCACTCAAACCCAGGGAAGAAGATGACGACGAAGTACCCGCAAACGTTTCAGCCAGGTCAGCCTGGTATCCGATTGTGGGACAGTGGTTGGCAAGAATTGAAGGGGCATCAGCCCTTTGGGTTAACTATGGTATTCGTGGGGAGGCGATAGCCGATTACGCTCGTTGGGTGCGTCTACATGAAAGTGCCGATGACTATGAGCTGTTCGCCAGCCCGATTGTGGCAGGGGATATGCTCTACGATCAGGTATGGAGTCGTGCCGCAGGAGCTGTGCTTACCTCTGCCACGCTCACTGCGCTCGGCTCATTTGATCGTCTTAAGCTTAGATCCGGACTGGAGGAAGAAACCGCCTGCTTGATGTTGCCCAGTCCGTTTGATTACGCCAATAAAGCGCAACTATGTATTCCGCGAGAATCGGCAGATCCCAAAGATCCTTATGCTCACGATGCATGGCTGATCGATAACTTGCCTGAAATTCTGGATGCCAATGCTGGAAATCTGGTGCTGTTCACAAGCGCCCGGCAGATGGACGAAGTGTTCGACCATCTGGATAACGATTGGCAAAAACGAATCCTGGTTCAGGGAACTCGCAGTAAACAGCGATTGATAGATTTGCACAAAAAGCGAATCGACGAAGGAACTGGAAACACTATTTTTGGTCTGGCCAGTTTTGCCGAAGGTATCGATTTGCCCGGCAAATATTGTGAGCATGTGTTGATCGCGAAAATTCCTTTTGGTGTCCCCGATGAGCCCGAGGAGGAAGCCTTTGCTGAATGGGTCGAAGCACGCGGAGGTAATAGCTTTCGGGATATCAGTCTGGCAGACGCTTCACTGCGTTTGGTACAGGCAGTAGGGCGGTTACTGCGCTCGGAAACAGACTCCGGAAAGGTCACTATTACTGACAACCGATTACTGACCAAATCTTACGGCCGACAGTTGCTGTCCGCACTTCCTCCCATGCCCGTCAAGGAGAATTGGGAGGCAGTGTTACAAGGTGATTGAACTTGATGTAAGTTGATCTAAATTGATGTAAGGTGCATTGGTTTTTGAAAGCCCGGTGAAAATAAAAATGTTCAGAATGCACCTTTTTACACTGCCCGTGATGTTGCTGGTTTTTGCATTATCCAGCTGCACCCAAGAAGAAATTAGCAGCGTCCAATCCAGTGAAGCCACGCCGAATCAGGCGCATTCCCTAAATGT
>JAURLY010000102.1 GCA_030830945.1 Gammaproteobacteria bacterium
AAGGCATACAGTCTGGTTTTGACAAGCCGGTCTCCCTGGCTGATTTAATTGTCCTTGGTGGCTCAGTGGGTATTGAATTGGCGGCTAAAAAAGCCGGCACTGAGATTAGCGTGCCGTTTACACCGGGCCGAATGGATGCTTCGCAGGAGCAAACTGATGTGGACTCCTACGGTTATCTTGAGCCTGTTGCCGATGGCTTTCGCAACTACCAGCGTAAAAAGTTTGCTGTAAATGCCGAAGAAATGCTGTTGGATAAAGCCCAGTTGCTCACGTTAACCGCTCCGGAGATGACAGTCTTGGTGGGTGGTCTGCGAGTACTGGGTGCAAACCATGGCGGCTCGTCCCATGGCGTCTTGACCGACAAGCCGGAAACCCTGACAAACGACTTCTTTGTGAACTTGCTGGATATGGCTACGGAATGGTCATCAGTTGGTGGCAATGTCGAAACCTACGAAGGCAGGGATCGCAAAACGGGCGTGGTGAAGTGGACAGGCACCCGGGCCGATTTGGTGTTTGGCTCCAACTCAATCTTGCGATCACTTGCGGAGGTCTACGCCGAATCCGGGAACGAACAAAAATTTGTTAATGACTTCGTTAATGCCTGGGTCAAGGTAATGGAAAACGATCGTTTCGATATCCGTTAGTGTTATCTTCAATAGAGTAATGGCGCCATTGGCAACCAAAGTAGTTACCAATGGCGCCGTTTCTAAATATTTAGCAGTAACTCCACCGCTTAAGCCGATTTAACGTGTAGAGTAGCGGCAGACTCTACTTGCAAGTCATCAGGTTAAATTTGCCTTCCACAGGTTTTTTACCGCTGTCTTCGCATTCCAGCGTCGCTAACTATCCAAGGGGTATTTATCGCATGTGGTTACACACCAGCTGTGATATGACATTTGAAATCGGTATACCAACGCCTTTTATTTTGATGTTGCGTTTGCGCAGCGGTGCGCATCAGTGGGTTGGTAGTGAAAAATTCCGGCTAGACCCAGGTGTGCCCGTTTATGAGTTTACCGATAATTACGGCAACCTGTGCCAGCGACTGATTGCGCCTCCGGGACCATTTTCCATTCATTCTGAAGCAGAAGTGAAAATTGCCTATGAAGTTGATACCGCGCCGGGCGCCTACTTTGTTGAAATCGAGTACTTGCCGGATGCAGTTTTAAGTTATTTATTGGCCAGTCGATATTGCGAGTCGGATCGATTTTGCCAGATGGCCACAGAAATAACGGCGGGGCATTTGCTCGGCTATGATCAGGTCAAGGCTATCGAAAATTATCTGCGAAATAACATTCGCTACGAGCCTGAAGGCAGCGATGTGCCTTCTTCTGCTGTTGAGGTTAACACCAGGGGATGGGGCGTTTGTCGTGATTTTGCCCATATCGGTATTGCTATGTGTCGCAGCATAAGTATTCCTGCTCGAATGGTTGTGGGATATCTGCACAACCTTGAACCCATGGACTTGCATGCCTGGTTTGAAGCCTATGTCGGTGGGCGCTGGTATACCTTTGATGCGACCCAAAAAGTGCTCAAGGGCGGCTACGTTGTAATGGGCTATGGTCGGGACGCGGCTGATGTGGCTATCTATAACCAATTTGGCCCGGCGGTTTATCCCATGACTCAAAATGTAAAAGTGAAACTACTTGATGAGCCCGTCAGTTAGTTGGGGAAGCTCTAATGTCCAACCTCTTTTCGGCAAACCTCGATAAAAGCCATAGCTGCTGAAGACAACGTCCTTTCGGCGTGATGAATTAAGCCCAGCCTTCGACCAAGGGGCAGTTCTATGGGTAGCTGATAAAGCTTGTCCGTATCTATTAACGTCTCGGGCAGCATGCTCCAGCCTAGGCCAATCTCCGTCATTTTTCCCAAAGTCTGTAAAAAGTTAGTGCTCATAAGAGGCTTCAGGGTCAGGCCCTCTCGATTAAACGCCTCCAGCAAAAGTCGCCCTGTGAAGGTGGTTGTATCTGGTATAAGACATCGATGATTGCTGAGATCCTTGAGGGTAGGGTGCTTCATCTTCGCTAATGGATGCTCAGCGGTACACACAAAGTGCATCTGGTCTGTCCATAGTTGCAGCTCTGTGATTTTTGGTTGTGGCGTCAATGCCAGTGTATTAACGGCGACTTCAACGCTGCCGTGGAGCACTTCATCATAGGCTTTTTCGGAATCACTAAACGCCACATCCAGATCGACATCTGGATAGGTTTCGGCATAGGTTTTTAAAATAGGGGGTAACCGGTGGAGTCCCAGATGGTGACTGATTGCAATGGATAGTCGTCCGCTTATCTCTCCTCGCAAGGAGTGAAGCGCCTGCCTGGTGCTTTCAAGGTCCTGTAATATTGAACGTGCCTTGGGTAGAAATATCTGGCCTGCTTCAGTCAAGAATACCTGCCTGGAAATACGATCAAATAACTTCGCATCAAGGTGGGTTTCCAAATTGGCTATGCGTTTGCTAACAGCGGGCTGAGATAGATGAATTCGCTCGGCGGCTTCAGAAAAGCTACCCAGCTCTGCAGCTGCCACAAATACTTTGAGGTCCTGAGTGTCCATAACCAAATAGAATCTAATATATTTAATATATAAATTTATCTTATTTAAGGGCGCGAGTACAATGCGCATCGTTTAAAAACTTGACGCGTATACGTGCGTTGACATGGATAATAGATATCAAATGGCTAGAACCTTATACGACAAATTATGGGACGCCCACGTAGTGGATGCCCGCGATGATGGATCGGCGTTGATCTATATAGATCGCCACATTGTGCATGAAGTGACTTCGCCCCAGGCGTTTGAAGGGTTGCGTATAGCAGGCCGTAAACCCTGGCGGGTAGATACCGTTCTGGCGACCCCAGATCATAATATTTCCACAATCAAGGAAGAGCGAGCCGGGGGATATGATGCGCTGGTGGATCCGCAGTCACGTATTCAGTTACGTGCACTTGATGATAACTGTGATTTTTTCGGCGTAGCCGAATACAAGCTGGCCGACACGCGTCAGGGCATTGTGCATGTGATAGGGCCTGAATCAGGTGCAGTACTTCCAGGAATGACGGTCGTTTGTGGTGACTCCCATACTTCCACTAACGGCGCTTTAGGCTGTTATGCCTCAGGTATTGGGACCTCTGAAGTAGAGCATGTTTTAGCGACCCAAACCCTGGTCACAAAAAAGATGAAAAACATGCTTGTGCGTGTCGACGGTGAATTAGGCCCGGGAGTTACGCCCAAAGATGTGGTGTTGGCAATCATAGGCAAGATTGGTACTGCCGGAGGCACAGGTTGTGCCATAGAATTTGGTGGGCAGGTATTCCGTGATATGTCCATGGAAGGGCGGATGAGTGTCTGCAACATGTCTATCGAAGCAGGTGCGCGTGTAGGTATGGTTGCTGTCGATGAAAAGACCATCAATTACGTAAAAGGTCGCGCGTTTGCACCCAAAGGGGATGATTGGCATCGCGCCGTTGAATATTGGCAAACACTTCATTCCGATGAAGATGCTGAGTTTGACGTTGTTGTTGAAATGAACGGCGCTGAAATCCAGCCTCAGGTTAGCTGGGGAACCTCTCCGGAAATGGTGTTGCCTGTGAGTGGGGCAGTGCCAGCGGTAGAAGACGGCAAGGATGAGACAGCAAAAAGCAGTATTAAGTCTGCACTTAAGTACATGGGGTTGGAATCCGGCACCCCGATTACTGATATCGCTATCGACAAGGTATTTATTGGTTCCTGTACTAATTCGCGCATCGAAGATATGCGTGCTGCGGCAGAAGTTGTCAAGGGCCGTAAGAAGGCGGGCTCTGTGAAACTGGCGATGGTAGTTCCAGGATCTGGGCTGGTTAAACAACAGGCAGAAGCCGAAGGGCTACATGAGATTTTTATCGA
>JAURLY010000103.1 GCA_030830945.1 Gammaproteobacteria bacterium
ATCTTCGTTGGCAATTCTATGCCGATATGCTAGCTTCCCCGGCGGATAAAAAACCTCCTAGTGATCTTTAACGAACAAGAGAGACCGATGATGAGCAATACAGCCGTCCCGCAAGAAATCACCATTGAAATGATGCGCGAATCGTTATATAGCGCTGTAGTCGCCGATGCGCTGGATAGCCTGGGTTACAAAAACAGCTCGCCCCGGATCCAGCTGCGCTCGATCACAAATCAGGGCATGCTCGTAGGGCGATGTAAAACCACGCTTTGGACGGACATGGCTCATAACGATCCCAGCCCTTACGATCTTGAGCTTAAGGCCGTCGATAGTTGTCAGCCCGGTGACGTAATCATTGCGGCAGCGGGAGGTTCAATGCGTTCAGGTATCTGGGGTGAACTCTTATCTACTGCCTCGCACAATTCTGGCTGTATTGGCACTATCGTTCACGGTGCTGTCCGTGACGTCGACAAGATGAAGGCCATGGGTTTCAACGTCTATGCGCTGGGTACCTGTGTTTACGACAGTCAAAATCGTCAGCGCGTAGTTGATGTAGATGTCCCGGTTGAAATCGAAGGGGTCGTCTTTGACTCGGGCGATCTTGTATTTGCCGACGACGACGGAGTGGTCGTCGTCCCCAAAGCCATTGAAAAAGAGGCGATCTCTGCCGCTTGGGCCAAAGTTCATGCTGAGAATATTACCCGCGATGCCATTAAGGGTGGGATGAAAGCTACAGCAGCTTATGAGAAATTTGGAGTGCTTTGATCTTGTTATGAATACCGCCTGATATTAGCGATAGCAGAGGAAATCAAGGCCAGCTTTGCTGGCCTTTTTTGTGATTGTTTATTGATCTATAAGAGGAGATTTTTGCCAATTGGGTAATAGACTGAAGCCGCATTTATGAGGCCAACTGCAGTCAGCTCCCTCACGCTATATATTTCAACAGGGATACCATATTCCTCGCGTATTTTCTCGGTCAGAATTGCAAAGTCACCATCCCCGGATGCCAGCACGATTACATCCGATTTTTTTGCGCAATCTAGAGCATCAATGGTGATCCCCACATCCCAATCACCTTTCGATGAGCCGTCCGATCGCTGGATATAGGGCTTTAACCTTACCTGGAAACCGATAGCGCTAAGAATATTCTGGAATTGCTTTTGCTTTTCGTCACCCCTGTCAATGGCATAAGCAAATGCATTGATCACGGTTCTTTCGTGTGTGGCCTTGGCCCAAAACTTGTTGTAATCAAAGTTTTTGCCATAAACGCTTTTGCTGGTGTAGTAGATGTTTTGCACATCGACTAAAAGACTAACTCTTTCAGTTTTGTTCATCTGTTATTACGAGTTAATGAGTTTAGCTCTATGGTATTAGGCTATTTTCTTGGGCCTATCACGGCATGGTGAACTTCAGTAAAAGCCGCCGGTTTGTCTTCTATGTAGTGTTGCAATGCTTCGCTCATGACTCGAAAAGCAAGGTTGTCCCAAGGGATATCCTCAATGCCCAGCAGCTCAATTTTTGATGATTCTGGGGTCACCTCAAAGTTTGGCGAACGCATTTTGGCCAGATAGATAAAGTAGACCTGATCTATGTGTGGAATGTTGTATATGCCGTGCAGACGTTCAATATCAACTTCAGCCCGGCTTTCTTCCCAGGTTTCGCGAATAGCCCCCTGTTCGGTGGTCTCACCCAACTCCATAAAACCAGCAGGGAGTGTCCAGAAGCCCAGGCGTGGTTCAATGCCTCGTTTGCATAAAAGGATCTTGTCTTCCCAAATGGGGAGGCAACCCACAATGATCCTGGGATTGAAGTAATGTATGCTTCCACAATTGTCACAGCAATAGCGCTCCCGGTCATCTCCCTCGGGAACCAGTAGTGAAATTGTGTGGCCGCAATTAGAGCAGTAGTTCATTGGGTGTTGGTTTCAGTTGTTTTGATTAGACCAATAAATCTTACATATAGTCGTCATTATATTGTGCCCCATCATAATCTTTTTTCACCGCAATTCGATGAACTGAGCCCATTAAGTTCCGATGCCCATCTCAGTGATATGAATAATACGGCTGCCGTGCTTGCGGTTATTGCCAATCTGGAGGATCGTCCTGAGATTATTTTTACCCGACGTGCGGATCACATGAATTCGCACAGTGGTCAGGTCTCTTTTCCTGGTGGAAGGTGGGAAGAAGGGGATGCTGATTTATCCAGTACTGCATTGCGAGAAACGGAAGAAGAGATAGGTTTGCCCCCCTCGGCCATTCAGTTAAAAGGTACGCTCAAGCCCAGATTATCGCGCTATGGCCTATACGTTCTTCCTTATGTCGGCGTTATGCATGAGACTGTGGAGATCATTCCCAATCCGGAAGAAATCGCCAGTGTGTTTCATGTGCCACTGAGTTATTTCGTTGAAAACCAGCCTGATCGCATTGATCTATTGCAACGAAATGGCGTGCGTATTGTTGCCCCTGCCTGGAATTATCAGGATTATGATATCTGGGGTTTAACTGCCATTTTTACGCAGGATCTATTACATAGATTGGGTGTCAGGCTAAATTTTTCCGGAGTGCCCAGAGAGAAAAGAGGTTCCTCGGGGGGTTCTGCGGATGAATGATGATAAATCTGTAGTCGAGTCGCCCTGTCGATCCCTTTGCAAGCTGGATTCTCACAATGTTTGTATGGGCTGTTACCGAAAGTCTAGTGAGATAAATTTCTGGACGACATACAGCAATGAGCAAAAGCGCGAAATTATAGAGAAAGCAGAAGCGCGTCGAGCTGAGGCTGAAAAATAAACCCCTGACGCCGATAACTAGTCTTCGTTTTCTTTTTGCGGTAAAACCGGTATCCGGGTAACCCGCATTTTTTCTATAACCTTATCGCCCAGTGACAGAGTCTCTAATCGATACTGGCCTTCAAGCATAAGACAAACCAGTCCGTCGGGTAGCGCTTCCAGATGTTCCATTACTAAACCGTTTAAAGTTTTTGCACCTTCAGTGGGGAGCTCCCATTGGGTATCTTTATTAAT
>JAURLY010000104.1 GCA_030830945.1 Gammaproteobacteria bacterium
AGCATAATCTGGCGGCTGTAACGAATGAAGTCTTTTCTGGATAGCATGATGTGGACTCGTTATTTGCCAGTATTAAACCTTTGGGATGTATCTGCTAGCAACCACCAAAGGCGATTAATCCAGTTGATCACAGGTTGAACCGGGCTCCGGGTGGTTTCATTAAGGCAGCATCTGTCCAGATCCGGGTGACCCATGGCGGCATATTCCCAGTCGACAATATAGAGCCTTTTGCCATCGTCGATGATGTTTTCGGGTATCAGGTCATGGTGCGATAACAACGGCTTCCAGCCGCTTTCCTGAAATGCCCTCAATTCGGGAAGAAATTGATGCCACTGGTCACTAATTCCAGGTGTGATGCCGGGATGGCTTGCCAGCTGCTGCCAGTAGTGTTCCAGGTAATCGATATAGTTGCGTGCAGGTATTTCAGGGCGGACTGTTTGATAAGCGCTGATGATTTCTTCCAGGCGCCTTAACTGGCCCGGGTTGAGCAAATCTGCCGATGACCAGATACGGCCTTCGATAAAAGGATAGACAACGTAGTCTTGATGCTTGTCGACATATAAAAGCTCAGGTGCAATTCCCTTGGTTGCCACACTTTGCCAGATCAGGTATTCCTGATCTCGATGAATACCCAGCAGGTCGGCATTTGTTCGGTTCAACCTTAGGACCAGTCGATGATTACCGGTATCAAGAACGACACTTTGGTTGGTAAAGCCATTAAGTTGGCTAACGACACTTGGAGGCACCGAAAGATCGAGAGGCCAATCTTCCCAGCTAGCCAGTGCTTGTTTTAGTCGCGGATTCTCCAACGAGTGTTTTTCTCCAGTTCAGGTAGCCGAACACGCAGATTACCAGATAGCCGGCAAACAGGAGGGCTGTTAGGTAGAGGCCCCGCTCCGTATAAATAACCATGGAAATACTGTCGATCAGAATCCAGTAGAGCCAGTTTTCCAAAACTTTTTTTGCCACCATATAGGTTGTCAGCACACTGGCCCAGGTGGTGAAGGAATCTATATAAGGCCAGGCTGCCTGAGTGTTGTGGCTAAGTAGGTAACCACTTACCAATGTAATAAGCAGCAATACAAAGGCAATAAAAAAGTGACGTTGTAAAGACCACGTCTGAATATTGAGCTGGTGGTGATTATCACCACCCATACGCCATTGTCGCCAGCCATACACCGCCATGCCCATGTAATAGATATTGAGGGCAGATTCCATAAGCAAGCTGACATTCCAAAACAGCAGGGTATAGATGGCGGTGCTGACAAATGCGCAGGGCCAGCCCCAAATGCTTTCCCGCATTATGAATAGCAGGTAGGCAATTGCCAGGATAACGGCGACTAGCTCCCAGCCCAGCATCTGGCTGAAAGAGGAGCTAAGTTGTTGAAAGACGTTGTCCAAACTATTCGCTCAAAAGCTCGGTATCTGGCAGGAACTTGGTAACAAAAGCTGCCTTGCCACAAGCTTCTACACTCCATTTCATGGCATCGCCCAGAGCTGTCATGACCTGATCGTAGTCGCCGACGATCAGTGTTGTGGAGGGAAAGGTTTCAATAATCAAACCCTCATAGGCATTGAGCTTGTCGATGATGGCCACAATGGCAGGAAGGTAGTCATCTTGCAGCGGGTACATGGTGATTTCAGCAGATAGTTTCATGGTTTATGTTCTCTTTCACTTGCCTGAGTATTTAAAAAGACCAGGTGGCGCTAACGCCAAATGTGCGAGGATCGCCAAGTTGGGTATAAGACTGGTCATTAGCATAGAAATCACGTGGATCGTTGGCAAAATAAAAGCCGCGAACCTGATAATTCTCGTCCAGCAGATTTCGCCCCCAGAGCTGAAGTGCAAACGGGTCTAACTGGTAGTTTATAGACGCGTGAATCAACTGGTAGCTTTGCGACTGCTGGTCGTGGCTGTCGGAGAAGTAGAAGCTGTCTTTGCCTTCAATATCCAGTCGGCCGCTAAACTGTTCGCTAAATTGCATTTGACCGCCCAGATGAAATTGGTAGCCGGGGGCATGTGCCTGCTCGCGGCCGCTTTGATCCTCGAGACCGCTGTCGCCCAGTATGTAAAAATTATCAATCTCGGTTTCCAGCAAACCGACGCTGGCAAATAGTTGCAGCTGGTCACTGGCCTTCACGTCGAGTTCGATTTCGGCACCGTAATTGGTGCCGGAGGCGCCGTTGTCAGTGTAGCCGACAAACAGGGCACCTTCGTTGTACCAGCCCTTGAGTTGAACATCGTCGCGTTGCATATAAAACGCGGAAAGGCGCAGTCGCATGATGTCTCCGGTGAAACGGGCACCAATCTCATAATTTGTGGCTGTCTCCGTTTGATAGTTCAGACGCTGATTGAGGAACTGTATAATATCGGGAGCAAAGCCATTCTTTTCGGCATTGCCAAGGGCGTCGCCATTTACACCACCGGGCTTGAAGCCACGCGATATAAGGGCATAGGTCATTTGTCGATTATTGAAGTCATATTGAAGTGTGATTTCGCCACCCCAGAGTGTTTCGTTCGGATTGGAGGAGACTGTGCGACTGTCGAGGTAACTGGCGTCGAAATCCTCAACTCGCCCTCCTACTGTCAGTCTTAGTTGGTCAGACAAAGGCGTCTCGATTTCGCCATAAAGTGCTCGGTTGGTGGTTTGATAAGTGCTTTCAAACTGGCCCGGTGCGCCTAGGTCCCAGTCAAAAAAATCGCGGTGCAGGTCCAGCTCAGTGTCTTTGTAGTAAATACCGGCAACCCAGCTACTGTTGCCGAGTATTTCTGCGCCGGGCTCTGAGACCGCACGCAGGCCCAGCTCATTCGCATTGTAATCGCGAAGGTAGTTGTCTGCGCTTGAGTACCACCAGTCAAAACCCCAGAGATCAGAATCGCATTCCAACCCTTCGCAGATCTCTGTATTGGTCCAGTCTTCGTCAAAACCGTATTCGGCATCGGTATTTTGATAGGCTGCTAAAAACTCCAGCGTGGCGGCCCCAAAGCCGCGGTAGTTCATTTGCACTGAAAGTGCATCGGTTTCCTGTCGATCC
>JAURLY010000105.1 GCA_030830945.1 Gammaproteobacteria bacterium
AGTTTATATTGTTTGTCTCTTATCATTCGCATGGGGTAATACATGTTAATTTCATGCATTGTATGAGATCCAAATACCTCATTTTGCCATCCTGGCACATTTTCATTTTCTACAAGCTCTCTGAAAGAGTTGCCATGAAAATCATGATCAATAACAGAGGCGTCAGTGTAATCAAGAATTGTAGGGGTAATATCTACAAGAGAAACCAAGCCATTCTGTACGATTTCTAATTTATCTTTGCCTGGTGGTTTTAAGATTAAAGGTAGATGAATGCCTGGTTCGTATAGAGTAGCTTTTGAACCAGGAAAAGCTGGACCATTATCTGAAACATACACTATAAGTGTATTTTCATACTTCCCCGCTCTCTTTAAGTTTTCTACTAGTCGGCCTATCCCCTGATCTACACGTGATACAGACTGATAATACTGAGCCAGTTCTGTCCTAGTGATATCGTTGTCTGGTAAATATGGTGGCACAATCACCTCGTTATTTGTGTAGGCGATTTCTTCTATACCGGGATAACCCGGTTCTCTATTACCAAACGGATTTGGATTTGGGTAAGTATCAAATGTCAGTTGCCCCTCAGGCGTAAAGACATTAGAGCGATGTGGATCATCAGTAGCGAACAAAAGAAAAAAAGGCCGATCTGATTCCTCATTTATAAATTCATATGAGATGTCGGCCATTTCAACTGGGCTCCTGCCTATAGTGGCTGGATCATTTGCTGCACCAACTGATAAGACTTCTTCAAATTGATATACGCTTTCTGGAGCAACATGAAACTTGCCTATCCTTGCTGTGCGGTAACCATGGCTTGCTAGTATATTGGGCAAGCTATCAATGTGGCTGAAGGTTTTGAAATTATGGGGGTGGTGAGACAACCCATACATGCCATTAAAATGATTATGAAGTCCTGTCATGATTACTGATCTGCTGGGACTGCAACTAGCTGTTGTTCCAAAAGCTTGGGTAAATCGGGTTCCTTCCGAGGCAAGGCGATCTAGATTAGGGGTTTTTATGAATGGGTTTCCATAAGAGCCCAATGCATCAGTTCCATGATCGTCCGCGATAATAAGCACAACATTAGGGTTATCAGGCAGTTCATTTACTTCTGAATGGCATGCAACCTGGACGAAAATCAATATCAGTAACAATAATAATTTATGCATGTTAAACCCTGAATTATTGCGAGTTACTTACTGCCAAGGCGCTGTTTTACAGCTCATTAATCGAACCTATGCTGACATCGGTTAGCCTCACCAATTCTTAGGCTCTTTGTAAAATATGACTAACGACGGTCGCACCCGTACCACCAATGTTTTGTACAAGTGCTATCTCTGGATCAGGCACCTGATTTTCCCCAGCAGTATTTGTTAGCTGCATATAGGTTTCCACTAACTGATATACGCCGGTGGCGCCAACGGGATGGCCGCGGGATTTCAGCCCACCCATAGTGGATATCGGCAGCTTTCCGTTGAGCGCTATCTCACCATCCTTACCAAAATGTACACCCTTGCCACGTTCAGCAAACCCGGCTGCTTCGAGGCTGAGACTGCTGATAATTGTGTAAGCATCATGCAACTCAAAAATATCAATATCGGCATGCTTAACACCTGCCTGATCCATAGCCCTGCCTGTGGAAATTTCCACACCGGACAATTTCAATTTGTCCGTTCTCGCATCCAGGGCCAGTGAATCCGTTCCTATTGCAGATCCGCTAATCTTGATCAATGGCAATCCACTTCGCACAGCAGACCGGGCCACTTCTTCATTGGCCATGATCACCGCTGCTGCACCATCACATACGGGTGGTGCATCAAATAGCTTTACCGGGTCTGACAACATTCGTGAGTTCATGTAGGTATCGAAATCAATTTTTTTGTGCAAAAAAGCATTTGGGTTTGTCATGCCGTTGTCGTGGGCATTAATTGCAAAATGCGCAAAGTCTTCTGCATCTACCCCATAGGTGTCCATATACAGGCGCATAATTTTAGCGTTGAGTGAGATAAAGGACTCGCCATAGCAACCTTCAAGCTCCCAATCAGCTGCCGTTGCGAGTGCCGCTGTTGTGTCTTCACGGGTGGCATGGGTCATGCGTTCAATCCCACACACAATCACGGCTTTGTGCAGGCCACCGGCGACCGCCATAAAACCCCAACGAGCGGCCGAAGCCCCAGACGAGCATGCTGATTCTACCGTGGCCGCTTCAACTCCTCGGAAGCCACAGGCGTCGGCGGTGAGAGCCCCCAGTTGCTGTTGCTGGGTCAAAATACCGGACATCATATTTCCGGTAATGAACATGGTAATAAGCTCTTTCTCAATGCCCGCGTGTTCAATTGCTTTTGAGACGGCTTCAGCAGAAAGGTAGCGACCACGGATACCCGCATTTTTGGAAATTTTAGTTTGACCGATTCCGATCAAATACACGTCATTCATAATTTTCCTTACTGTCTATAGTAGTAATAATAGAGGTCATATCGAAAAACAGGGCCGCTTCTACTACTTTTCCAGCCAAATACCCAATCGCAGACTAGCTCCAATTAACAAGCAATTTTAATGCCTGTTTTTTACCTGATGGTGACATTGCAGTTTAATAACCCACCAGAAGCAATCACTTTTCCTGAACCAAAACAAAGGGTTTAACGACAACCGCCCAGATCTGGGTATCTTCTTCATACCAGCGCAATGCTTTGTCATCTGAAACCGTTACTACCTTTTTTTCACTCATAAGCATCTGAGCGTAAGCACTGTCATCTTTACTAAAACGCAATGCAACTTCTATCAAATCCAGGTCAGAAGCAACTTGATAAACTTTTCCTGCAGCAAAGAATTTCTGAAGCCCGCGCCAAGGGATCTTGGCAGTTTCCATGCAAATCTTGGCTTTCTCTGTTTCATTGTCAGGTGCTAACACATTTCTATCCCGGATTAATTTTAGACTTTGTACCCCGTATAAATGATTACAGCCTATATACCTCCATGAGAGTATTCTCACTCCCGAAGCGTCTCAAGTAATTTTGCAGAAGTTTTTTGCTGCAACCTTTCGGCTGTTAATATAGTGCTCGTGTTTTGACGCTTAAAATAATACGCACAAAACCCAAGATAAACTCATCCGTCCTGAAATACCAAGGTTTCATCTAGATGCATCCAAATACCCGCGCCTTTAAAAAACGCACAAAAATTCTTGCCACCATGGGGCCATCTTGTACAGACCCCGCAGTCATCGAGGAACTCATTCTTGCCGGTGCGAATTGTTTCCGCTTGAACTTTTCTCACGGTGCCCCGGAAGAACACATGGCAAGGGCAGAAACTGTTCGGGAAGTTGCGAAGAAACTTGGGGTTCACATCGGCTTACTCGGCGATCTTCAGGGCCCCAAAATACGAATATGTAAATTCAAGGATGGTGCCGTAAACCTGGGATATGGGGATAAATTTGCATTGGATACAGACCTTCCTGATGACGCAGGAACCCAACAGGAAGTAGGTGTGCTCTACAAAGGCCTGGCCAATGATTGCAAACCTGGTGATCTGCTATTACTCGATGATGGGCGCATCGAACTAAAGGTGTTGTCGATCGACGGCAGTCGAATAGAAACCCAGGTGGTTGTAGGCGGCATACTCTCAAGCAACAAGGGCATTAACCTAGCTGGTGGCGGCTTATCAGCACCGGCCCTCACAGAAAAAGATTATCGGGACATGCAAACTGCTGCCGATATCGGTGTGGATTTTCTAGCGATTAGCTTCCCTAAGACTGCCGAGGACATGATTCTGGCGCGGCAAGCGGCCGAAAAAATTAACTTCAAAGGCAAATTGGTTGCCAAGATAGAACGCGCCGAAAGCCTGACAACTCCAGAAATACTGGACGACCTTATTCGTGCATCTGACATTGTCATGGTTGCTCGCGGGGATCTGGGCGTGGAAATTGGTGATGCCGCCCTGGTCGGAGTGCAAAAACGAATCATACTGCGTTCACGCCAACTTAACCGGGCAGTAATCACTGCAACACAGATGATGGAATCCATGATCGACAGCCCACTTCCCACAAGGGCTGAGGTCTCTGATGTAGCCAACGCCGTACTGGATGGTACCGATGCCGTTATGCTCTCAGCTGAAACAGCCGTAGGCAAGTTTCCTGTGAAATGTGTCCAGGCCATGACCCGTATTATCCAGGGAGCAGAAAAAGAGCGAATGACCCAGGTAAGTCAACACCGTCTGGACCGACAGTTTGAGCGAATCGATGAAACCATCGCCATGGCAACAATGTACGCGGCCAACCACATGGGAAATACAAAGGCAATTGTCTGCTTGAGTGAGACGGGCACAACACCTTTGTTGATGTCACGAATACGTTCCGGGTTACCTATATACACTCTGGCGCGAAATGCCGAAGCCCTGCGTTATCTATCTTTGGTGCGCGGAACCTTTACCTACCTTGCCGACTTTGATGAGAAGTATAGCGTCATTGAATCAATCAAAGCCTCAATGAACCTCCTAAAAGAAAGCGGATCCCTGATTAGCGGAGACCGTATACTTTTGACTGTCGGTGACAACATAGGAACGAGTGGTCAGACCAATACCCTGAAGGTACTAGAAGTCTAGTCGCTGCTATTAAACAGCCTTGCGGATGAAAGCATCCAGCATACTGGCACCTAATATCCTTCGCAGAAAACCCATCAAATAAGTGGGGAAAGTCACATAGTAGTGAGCTCTGGGCCTCTTTGATTCCAGCGCATGGATCAGTTTTTTAGTCACCGCTTCCGGGCCCAGTGTAAATGGCTGGGCTGCACCCTCTTTGTGTAATCGCCTGATTGTCGCTTCGTAAGAATCGCGGTGACGACTTCCCTGAACATCAATTTCTTCACGCAAGGCATTCAGCGAATTTTTACGAAATTCCGTCAATATCGGCCCGGGCTCGATTGAGGACACACGGATCGAAGTCCCTGCTAGTTCCTGCCTGAGTGTATCTGTTAAGCCCTGTAAGGCAAATTTGGATGCGATGTAGGCACCACGGAAAGGTAGCGCAACGATGCCCAGCACAGAGTTGCACTGGATGATCCTGGCATCGGGCTCTTGCAGCAGGGTTGGCAGTAATGCCCTTGTTAATTCATGCGTGCCAAACAGATTGGTTTCAAACTGCCTTCTCAATGCGTCTCGGGTTAAATCCTCAACTGCTCCCGGCAAACCGTAAGCACCATTATTAAAAACGGCAAACAAACGACCTTTGGAGATTTCCAGTGTTTTTGCAACGGCAGTATGGATAGATTCCGACGACCGCAAATCCAACAACAATACGTTTTCGAGTCCTTTGCTTTGTAACAACTCGATATGTTCACGATTGCGCACAGTGGCAATAACCTGATAGCCGCGCTCCTGCAGAATAAGTGCCGCATCGAGCCCAATACCGGAAGAACATCCTGTTATCAATACTGACTTGGGCATTAGTCGAACCTAGTAAAGGCCTTCAAGAATCCTGGCAAGGCGGTCAGCTGCCAAAGCCAGGCGCTCATATGAAATCACTTGACCATCATGTGTATAAAATTGATCGCCACCTGAACCATCTTTGATCGAATATACGAATCGAGCATATCGAAACCCTTCCAATAACCACTCTTCCGGATCTAGCACTTGCGCCCGGACAGGATCAACTTCGACAAGTTCGACAAACTCAATAGCCTCGCCTACCGATCCATAGGAATCAAAAAATCCAAGGGCATTGTCCCAATAAGAATGAAGATTGGTCTCACAGGTCAAGCCATTAACTCGATACTCCACACAAAAATCATTGCCCCCACGATCGGTGTCACAATCTTCATCTACCTGGGTTGTGGCGTGTAGAGGCTGATGTGCATCCACCACAAAGTGAACAATAAGCGCCAACGCTAGCTGTCGATCTGCATCATTGTCAGCGTCCTTAAATGCCTGGATCAAGTTTTCCAGCGCCCAACTAATATTCCTGTCCTGTTCCAAATCGCATTGCGCGCCATCGAGCAGACTGGTTGTCAACGTCGTGTAATAAGGGCGATCTTTGTAGTGCCAGCTGCTGGTGTCTTCATTCTGGGAGGCAACAAAGGAAGATGGGATAGAGGAGCCAAATTGTTGATATAGCTCTTCCACTGAAAGACTACGATAACTGTCTGCAAACAACGAAACCTTGGCAAGGGGCGAGGTGCCTTCAAAGTTTCGACGAAGATACAGGCGACGATCAGTTTCCTGCTGCCTCAAAAGCGCATAGGCATCCTGCTCAATGCGACTTTTGACAGATACAGGCAACTTCTCCAGAGCGAGATCTGTCGCCACCATATGTTCAAACTCTCCCCAGGAAAATGCCAGCTGGCTCACACAGAGGGAAAGACTTAAAAACAGGGTTCTCAACATTGACATACCAATCCGGCCAGCAATAACAGTTCAGACAAAAGGGTAACAAAATTTAGCAGGATTTTTTGTTGCAGAGACTTAACAACAGACAAATTTAAGACAAAAAAAACCCGCCAAAAGTTGGCGGGCGACATTTGTTGGGTTTCCCCAAATTATTCATTTTTTATTTTTCTACCCCCTCCCGTAAGACAGCATTTTTAGCTGCCTTTACAAGAATGTGCGTGATTAAACTTCATCTATGTAGAAGGATCAACTACTTTTCCGACATTTTTTCTTTATTGTTTAGAAATTTTTGTCAAAACACCCTTATTTAATTTTTAATTCCCTGACTTCCGGTTGTGGATAAGCTTCAATCATGGCTTCCGGAAACCCTGCCTCATTAATAATTTGTGCATGCGCCCGATTCAACAGTCGAGGCTCATCCACTCCGCAAGAGTGCGCAATCATGCCGACGCCTTGCGCAATGTTGCGAGCATAGTTTGCTACTCTCACCGATTTATTTGCCGGGTCCAACCCCCGCTGCAAATCTTTATCATGAGTAGTGATACCCGTTGGGCAAGTATTTTTGTTGCACTGTAATGACTGGATACAACCCAGTGCAAACATGAACCCGCGTGCGCTGACGACAACATCTGCCCCCATGGCGAAAGCCCAGGCAACTTCAGATGGAACGATCATCTTGCCTGAACAAATAACCCGTATTCTTTCTTTCAAGCCATACTCCAGCAGCAAATCCACAACCACTGGCAATGAGCTCTTTAACGGTAAACCCATGTAATCCATAAGTGGTTGTGGTGCCGCGCCGGTGCCGCCATCGGCACTGTCTATGGTGATGAAATCCGGCGCACTATCAAGGCCACGTTTCAAAATGGTATCGAATAAATCTGACAACCAACTACTATGACCAAGCACACATTTAAAGCCAACAGGCTTTCCGGTGAGCTCCCTGATGTATTGAATACGATCAAGCAAATCATCCACACAACGAATATCCGAATGTCCGTTAGGGCTAATGGAATCCTGCCCTACAGGAATCCCTCGAACACGCGCAATTTCAGGCGTTACCTTCCCACCAGGGAGCAGCCCACCTTTGCCTGGTTTCGCTCCCTGGCTAAGTTTGATTTCAAACATTTTGACCTGTGGAATTGCCGCCAGCTCCAGAAGTCTTTTTTCAGAGAGTTCTCCTTCTTCATTTCGGACACCATATTTTGCCGTACCGATTTGAAATACCAGATCACAACCTCCCTCCAGATGGTAGTCCGATAAACCGCCCTCCCCAGTATTCATCCAAATTCCCGCAGCAGCAGCACCAATTGAAAGTGCACGCACAGCAGGTACGCCCAAAGCGCCGAAACTCATACCGGAAATATTCACCAGCGCAGCCGTACTGTATGGATCCCGCGCATACCCTTTACCAAAATAAATCTGGGAGGGTTCTACAATTTCCTCATCTAGTTTGGGGAACGGACAGTTTAAGAAAATCACTTCGCCAGGCTGGTTTAGCGATCTCGTCGAACCAAAGGCTATTGTGCTATCTACATTTTTGGCGGCTCGATACGCCCAGGAACGCTGGGCACGATTGAACGGCATTTCTTCACGATCCATCGCAAAAAAGTATTGCCGAAAAAATTCGCCCAGGTGTTCAAATTTATATCGCAGTCGCCCAATGACCGGGTAGTTACGACGGATCGTGTGCTCTCGCTGACGAACATCGACAATATACATCCAAGCGATCCAGACCAAAAAAACAATTAGGGAAAAGGCCAAAATCGCTGCCGTTAATTGAAAAAAATTGATTACAAACAAAGCTATTCTTTCCACATGCATACCTATTATTTGTTAGACACGAGATCAGGCGTGCCACCATATAGTTTTTATCCACCACAGAGCGCTTTCTTGGCAAAAACACTCATCTTTTTTATCTCGGCTTCCCGCCGGCTCGCCTCTGAACGATTGTTCTTGGCTTCGGTATAAACGATTGCCTCAGGGCGGCGACCTCGAAAAAACTTCGCGCCCTTCCCGTTCCCAAGCAACCCCTGATGTTCACGAAACCTTCTTTCGACATCGGTTGTAATTCCCGTGTACAAAAGGCCATCACTGGATTTAATTATGTAAACAAACCAGGGAGTAGATGCCATTAATCACTTCCTTTTATACAGAATTACTATCAATTCTATCTCACACAGGTAAAATCTCGACTCTGGCATTTATTTATACAACTTCTTTATCCCAGTGATTCGGAATCAATTGGAGCCCTACCCCCATGGCAAATCTAATAGATACTGATACTCCGATTAATCAGTACCTTAGTTTCAAAATCAGTGTTCTCTACCGATTGATGGTTCGTCGTTCGGCACGATTCCTGAATTCCAAGTACGATCTTTCTGTCGCCGAATGGTGGACTCTGGGTCAACTTGCCGTCAAATCACCTGGCACTGTCAGTGGTATTGTCGACCTGACCCAAAATGACAAGGCGCAAGTAAGCCGTGCGGTCACCATGCTCATTCAGAAAGGACTGGTTCGCAAACAGAACAACCCCGAAGATAAACGAAGCAGCCTGCTTTTCCTGACCGAAAAAGGCCAAGGTCTGTACGATGAAGTTTTGCCCATGCGGAAGAAAACCCAGAACCTTATTCTTGAGCAGTTGACTGAAGAAGAGCGTGAAATCACCGAGCGTGCCATCGTCAAACTAACTAACTACCTGCTGGATCATCCCGAGCTAATCGTTGCGGCAGAGTAATCCTCTGCCGTCATTGCTTTTCTGGAATCCATGAGCATTTTCAAGAATATTCCTGAAGATTCATTTCTGCTGAACCGCAGCAACCCAGAGGATTTGCTTGGTAGTGTTTCTCCCCACAGTTTCTTTCTGGACGATCGCGACTGGCCCACCGCAGAACATTACTACCAGGCGATGAAGTTCTCCGATCCGGATTATCAAGAACAGATCCGCAACGCTCCCGACGTAGCCAAAGCCCGCCGGCTAGGCCACAACTGGCTTAAGCGAAAAAGGCCAGACTACAAGAAAGTACGCATCACCTTGATGACGCGCGCCATGTACACCAAATGTCGTACCTACCCCAAAATAGCCCAGTCGTTAATCGATACGGGAGAGCAATATATTGCTGAAAACAGCTTTTCTGATTATTACTGGGGTTGCGGACGCGATGGACGCGGCGACAACCACTTTGGCCGCCTACTGATGAATATACGTTCACGCCTTTTGGAAGAACAAAATACCAAGTCACATTCATAGTCTGTTGTCAGCTTGAAACAGCCGTTACACTAGCTGCAGTTTTCAACGAGCTTATTTACCATTGTGGGAACCATGAACGTCCGGATCGCTATTCTCCTTATTGTTACCCTGCTTTCTTCCGCGAATGTTCAGGCTCAATTGCTTGAGCCCCGGCCTACCCAGAATATTCCCGACACAATCGCCAATGATCCTTC
>JAURLY010000106.1 GCA_030830945.1 Gammaproteobacteria bacterium
ACGTTTGCAGCCGTTTTGGCGGTGATGAATTTATGATTCTCATGCCGAATACCGACCGAGCAAAAGCCAATCTGGTGGCCAACCGGATCAAAACCAACCTGCGAAACATGAACGGTTTATTTGAACCCCTGACAGCCAGTATTGGCGTCGCTGTGGTATTGGCAGCACAGGCCTCTGCTGATGACATCCTCAATCTGGCCAATACTTCTATGCAAAATGCCAAGCAGATGGGCGGGAACAGTATCGAAATAGAAGCCTTTTACGGCGCCTGATTTACCAGGCACAAAACGCAGTCGCAAAAAATTATTTCTTTTCCTGAGCAATGGCACCGGTTAGTGCTGGTTTCCAGCGAAGCTTTTTCTCAATTGAGGCAATAATCATTCCGGCGATGTCTTTCCCTGTGGCGGTTTCAATCCCCTCAAGTCCAGGTGATGAATTTACTTCCAATAACAAGGGGCCATTACCAGATCGAATGATATCTACACCAGCTACCTGGAGGCCCAATACCTTAGCCGCTTTAACGGCGAGTCGCCTCTCTTCTGCGGTAATTTTAACGATATGTGCCGTGCCACCCTGATGGATATTCGCACGAAATTCACCAGCCGCTGCCCTGCGCTCAATAGACGCAACAACTTTGCCGTCAATCACAAAGCATCGAAGGTCCCTCCCCCGCGCTTCCTTAATAAATTTCTGAACCAGTAGGTTTGCGCGCAATGCCTTGAACGCATTAATTACCGACTCAGCCGCTTTCTGGGTTTCAGCCAAGACAACCCCTTTCCCCTGAGTCCCCTCAAGCAGCTTGACGATCAAGGGCGCTCCACCCACCATTTCGATCAAATCCTTGGTATCCATTGGGGAGTTGGCAAAGCCTGTTGTCGGGATATTAATGCCACTTTTCAACATTAGCTGAAGGCTAAATAGCTTGTCGCGTGACTGCGAAATTGCAGCCGAGCCATTGGTGGTATAAACCCCCATACTTTCAAATTGACGAGCCAGTGCCGTTCCGTAGTAGGTCATGCTAGGCCGAATTCTTGTAATAACCGCGTCCACCGCGTTTAGGGATTTCCCACCGCGGTAGTGAGCCTCGGGTTCATCTGCATCGAGCTTCATATAACACTGGCTAATATTGACAAACATGGCGTCATGGCCACGTTCACGGGCAGCTTCAAGCAAACGTTGATTGCTATACAGCTCTTCGTTACTCGCGAGTAACGCGATTCTCAACCCCGCAGTAACCGGACGAGAGATCCGATAAAACGATTCCAGGTCAGCTATGTCGTGGTCGCCAAGCGTGCAAGAAAGGCTTGGGTCAACCAAAAGCTTGCCCATCATGGCCTCGCGACCGAGCAGCATGCGATACCCCATGGAATCCCTATTGGCAAGGGTAACTTCAATTGGCCATGTCTGATCCCCCAATTCCAGATCCGTCATGATCACATAGCGCGACTCCGCATCTCCACTGGAGCTACGCACCACTCGTTTGTCGATGATGGGTCGTTCACATCGCAATGTCGGATATCTGCGTCCTTGCAAGGGATGGAGCTCAAAACTTACCCAGTTTTCACCGTCTCTTTTGAATTTCTGGATATTAAATGCATGAATGGTGGATGTTTTAGCGCCGGAATCCACTCTGGCTTTAATCATTGGCACGCCAAGATCCAATAAACCACACCACTCAGCTCGACCAATGGTCTTTTTACTATTGATTTCCACGCATTCTCCAAAAAACAGTAAACAGGCTCTCTACCAACCTAAAGGAAAGAAAGTTTAAAAAGGGTTGAGCGGGTTAGCCTAACTTGGCAACTGCCCTGACACGGGATAGAACATTGGCAGCATGTGCCAATGCCTTACGAAGATTTCCTTCCGCTTGCGATATCTTATCTGAGTCTTCACCTGCAGAAGATAACTCGGACGAAAAATTTTTATAAATATTCTTTATCTCTTCCCCATGCGCTGATCGAATAGCTTCTTCCAAACTTGTCATACCAAACCCCTATTGAAAAATTAACAATTGTAAAAAATACAGTAGATTACCTACTTTGCAACTCAGATGGATATTTTGTGCTGTAGTATGCAATCCTGAAAGTCGTAGTTACTTATTCTGGAACTTATACATTAAATAAATCCCGAAATGCTTGCGGTTTAATTCTTTAACGGCAAAATTACACCTTACTCGAACCGGTCGAATAATCCCTTAACTTCCCGAATGACGTTATTTTCGACCCCATAATTTGAAACAAATAGCAGCCAACTGCCTAGCCCTAAAATTTCCGAGAAAGCCATATATACCCCGGAATCAAGACATTCGCTAATACTGATCTAAAACATTCCAGATGCAATTAAAAAAAGGGGTTGTCCTGACCCTTACTCCTATTATCAGCGCTTTGGTCGTTGCACTCTCGCTTGCAATCTGGACATTTATCTTTGATCAAACCCGAAACAATGAAATCGAGAGAGCCAAACTCGCTATAGAGGTTTCAATGGTGGATATTCGCCAGTGGACCAGTGATCTTTTTGCCGAGCTAAACAGGGTGGGCGACTATGAAAATATCATTGTCGACAATCGCTCCCTCGACGGATCATCAGAGGCGCCTTTAGGCAGCGGCTTTGTTCAGTTTAGTTATTTTCTTAACGCGCAAGTTCCAGGGATTAAGGAAATCATGCTGTTCAATCCGGAGCTTAGTCTGCTGGCTCACGCCAGTGAAAACAGACTATTAAACTTCCAGTCGAGTGCATCCGATCTTAGTCAAGACATTCATCTCCAGCTCGGTGAACTAATCAATTATATGGCTTCCAGGGATCTGGACAGCGGCATTATCTCCTACACAGTGGGTACTGAAACCGAACTGTTAGCCGCAAAAATTTTCCAGCCACAAACGACTTCCTATGAAGCAGATATCGACGAACCGCAAAAATTAATCGCAGCCGTCGCCGCGGGAAATCTGGCAGCACTTGCCATTCCAGATAACATAGGTTCATTTGAGCTCAAGCCAAATGGTGCGACCAACCTCGCCGCTATTGCCGAAACGCCAACACTGGTTTCTGAGGCGGTTTCTGGCAACACCACTTATCTGTTTGCTGACTCACCTCTTTTTATGTTTCTACAGAAATAGAAACCCTCGCCATCATTTCCGAAATGAGTGGCTTTTCCCTAACCCTGATTATCTTTTCCCTTCTGCTGATTTTTAGCCTTGTCTTGGTTGTCATACTAATCGTCAACCGCCAAATCCTGTTGCCGATCGCTGAATTGGAACACAAAATTGGGCTATCCATGAGCACCGGGGTTATCGATTTAAAATCCAGCGAAGAGCGAAATGAGATAGAAGCCCTTGGCAACCGTTATCTTGAGCTTATGAACAAGGTTGCCCGGTTAGCGAATATGGATACGCTAACCCAGTTGCCCAATAGGGATCAGTTCCTTACCAGTGTCGCTAATACCCTAAAGCACCAGCTTGATAACAAATTTATTCTCTTTTACCTGGATCTGGATCGATTTAAGCAGGTCAATGATTTTTACGGCCATGCCGAAGGGGATCGACTGTTACGCACGTTTGCCAGGGAACTGCAAAAAGCGGCGAGTAATAACCTTGCGGACCCCAAGGAGAGAACTGCACTAATCTCAAGACTGGCCGGCGACGAGTTTGTCGTCTTCTGTGAACTCTCTATGTTAAAAAGCTCTCCAGATCAGGCGGCCGAAGACCTGATTAAAAATCTAAGCAAGGGCTTTGACACAGGACAAGGCAAGCTTCATCTGGAAGTTTCTGTTGGCGTAGCTATATACCCGGATCACGCAGACTCCGCAGAAACACTACTGGCACGTGCGGATGAAGCCATGTTTGAAGCCAAGAATCGTGGACGCAACCGATGGGAAGTTCTTAACCAAAACATCGTTGATCATAACGAATTAAAGAAAATGACCCAGGAAGCGATTGAGGAAGCGCTGCTTAATAACCAGTTCTATCTCGTGTACCAACCTATCTTTAACACTCACAGCCTCAAACCGGTAGGCGCAGAGGTCCTCCTCCGTTCATCTCACCCATCACTCAAGAAAATGGGCACACAGGCTTTTATCGAGATCGCTGAGGCCAGCGGAGCCATTCGCCGGATTGACGCATTGGTGGCGAACTTGGCCCTAAAACAATTGGCTAAAATTCGTGAAACTCATCCAAAATTCAAGTTCTCGGTTAACTTTTCGACCGCAGAACTAACTACGCCTGATTTTGCCGAGTCTCTTTCTGATGCAGTTGCATCGGCAGGTCTAACCTTGGACTCAGTTGAAATTGAGGTTACTGAGACTCGATGGGCTGAATTTGGTCCGCAGGCATTGATAAATCTGGAAAAACTTCATGAAGATGGATTTTTAATTGCGCTTGATGACTTTGGTACCGGTTACAACTCCTTCGCCCAGCTAAACAGTTCGCACATTTCTCGCTTAAAAATCGACCGACAGTTCATATCCGCAATAAACACTGAATCTCAGGACGCCAATATGGTAAATATTATTTTGGGAACTGCACAGCTGTACAAAATGGATGTAGTGGCCGAAGGGATTGAGACGGAAGAACAGCTTGCCTATATTCAGACACACAACTGCCAGTACGTGCAGGGCTATCTTCTCGCCAAACCCATGGAATGGGATGGTCTTTTGGAGTTAATCAACCGGGACAAGGTGACCTGGGAATCAACCACAGGTAAGTGGCGCATTTAGCCCAGTCCATGTCGACACCAATTTAGTTGTTTGAAAGGCCCTGCTCTTTCTCTGCTGTGCTACCCGATTTTTTTGCTCGTACGCGTTTGTTTATTTTAACTACCGCCTTTTGCAGGATAAGTGAATTGGGGTATGTGATCATGTTTTCCCCCTTTCTAATCAATACATGAAAAAGCGTAATCTCCTCAACTATGCCGGTGATATCTTCGTCTCCATCAATCACCCTAATCGTGTCGCCAACTCGGTAAGGGAAACCGAAAAATATGATCAAGCTAGCCGCGATATTGCTCAAGATAGACCACTGGGCAAACAGGGCAACGCCCAATACCGCCGTTACAGAAGAAAGGAAAAAGGTTACTTGCGAAGATTTTATGCCTAAAAATGCAAATAACACCGCCAGATGAACCACAACCAAGGCAATGCCTATGGTTTTTACAATATATTTTAGCCTGTAGGGACTGACTGCTTTTGATTCGCCCAATCGCGAGATTGCCTTTGCCATCAACTGATGGCTTACAGCAAGGGACAAAAAGATTGCGAAAACGACCATCAATTTCATAGAAAAAAACTCCGACAGATATAGCGACAAGTTTGGCACGGGCATCAAATATTACCAGCACCAATTAGCATGGTTTCAAAATAGAAAAAACAAGGAAGAAAGAATGAAGGGGAATGGGGTGACTGATGGGAATCGAACCCACGACCACCGGAATCACAATCCAGCGCTCTACCAACTGAGCTACAGTCACCACTGATAAGTGGGCATATTCTACTGGATTCCAAGCCTGCGCCAAATACTAACAAGTGGCGCGCCCGCCAGGGCTCGAACCTGGAACCTACGGCTTAGAAGGCCGTTGCTCTATCCAGTTGAGCTACGGGCGCTACATCCAATGGGCAGAATTCATGGACAAAAAAAAGCGCCCAATATAATTGCGAATTGCCCGAAAAGTGGTCGGGGTAGAGAGATTCGAACTCCCGACATCCTGCTCCCAAAGCAGGCGCGCTACCAGGCTACGCGACACCCCGAACGCGAGAATATATCGCATATTGACCTTTTGGTCAAATGGAATATCCGCAAATGGAAAATTCCAATTTAA
>JAURLY010000107.1 GCA_030830945.1 Gammaproteobacteria bacterium
AAGGTGAAGAAGTTGAAGCAGTCATCCTGTCTATTGATGCTGAGCGCGAAAGAATCTCACTGGGCATTAAGCAGCTTTCTGATGATCCGTTCTCCGATTACGTAAATGCCAATGACAAGGGTTCTATTGTTAAAGGCACCGTGAAAGAAGTGGATGCGAAAGCGGCCGTCATTACCCTTGGTGAAGAAATTGAAGGTGTACTTAAAGCTTCTGACATTAGTCGTGAGAAGGTTGAGGATGCCAGAAATGTTCTTAACGTTGGTGATGAAGTAGAAGTTAAAATCGTTTCAGTTGATCGCAAGAACCGCGGTTTGGTTCTTTCCATTAAAGCGAAAGAAGCTGACGAAGAGAAACAAGCTGTGCGTGACCATCGTAAGACAGAAGCAGAAACTGCTGCACCTGCGACGCTTGGTGACCTGATCAAGGCGCAGATGGAAAATCAGGATAAGTAATAAGTCCTGAATGAGAAAACGGCTCCTTTATGGGGCCGTTTTTTTTACAAATTTCTATGTATTTCAGTAAATTAAGTGCATATTGGTCTAGCCCAAAGTCATTTTTATGGGTTAAAGTACACACATGACAAAATCCGAACTCATTGACCGAATCGCCTATAAGCAGGATCAATTACCTGCGCGGGATGTCGACTTTGCCGTTAAGAGCATTATTGAAATGATGTCTGAGCAGCTGGCACTTGGAAACCGCATTGAAATTCGCGGTTTTGGCAGCTTCAGCCTGCACTACCGAGCCCCTCGTGTGGGCCGTAACCCCAAGACTGGTGATTCCGTTCAGTTAACAGGTAAGTATGTTCCGCATTTTAAGCCTGGAAAAGAACTCCGAAATCGCGTCAACGACTAACAAGCTAATTCGCTGGTTTTAATTTCGTTAAGAACGTTTTCCAACGTACTCATTTATCAGTTCATAAACTCCGTATTTCTCAAGCGATCCGGCCTCGATATAGCAATGCCGCTGAATCTTGGTTGCGTCCATTAATCAGGTCAGGGATTTCTTCAAGAGAAATCACCGGGCAAATGAATTATCCTTGTCGATAGAATATTCGCCTGGAGTTTTTTATGGTCTGGCTGCTTCGACTTATCTACCCATTGCTTTTAATTTTTGTCTTTTTGGCCGGTCTGGCATTTTTGACGGCCAATGAGGATCCGATTACCCTGGATTTTTTTTCCTATGACATCTCGACCACCGTCGGCGGCTCTTTTGTCTCCGGCTTAATACTGGGATTGATTGCGACATTGATTTCAACCTGGCCAATAATTGCCGCATATAAATTCAAGCTGGGACGCGCCCAGAAACGTTCCATGGATTTGGAAGAAAAATAGTGCCCCCGTTGTCTGACTTGTCATTTCTTTTTCTCCTGGTTGCTGCGATGGCTAGTGGGTGGGGGTTGGCTCGATGGCAGTTAAAAGGCAAGTTAAGGGAAGAGCCATTGCCGAGGGAAACATATGAATTGCCCTATTATTTTTCCGGGGAGATACCGGATTATGCCCTTGATGCGTTTATCTCGGCCGTAGATGTAAATAGCGATACGTTGGAAACGCATCTTTCCATGGCGGCAATCCACCGACGTCGAGGCGAGATGGATCGAGCGATTCGAATTCATGAAAACCTGCTAAAGCGCGATGGTCTAACAGCCAGTCAAGTATCTCAGGCAAAATTTGAGTTGGCACTGGATTATATAAAAGCGGGATTGCATGATCGCGCAGAGGAATACTTGCAGGAGCTGGTGGAGAAGTCAGGCACACATAGAATAGCCGCGCTGCATATGCTGATTGATCTCTATCAAGACGCCAAAGACTGGCTAAAGGCCTCTTATGCAGCCAATGAGCTGCTCGATTATCTGGATATAGCTGACCAGGAAAAACTACAGCATCGCTGCAGTCATTTTTATTGTGAGTGCGCAGAAATATCCATTCAAAACAAAGACTACCTTAGTGCGCGAAGACATATTAAGCGGGCAGAAGTAGCCGCCCCGAAAGCATTCCGCCCCTTGATTCTAATGGCCTCACTGGAGTTGCAGTTAAATCATCCTGAACGTGCACGTTCAGCCATTGAGAAACATCTCTCAGGCGTATCAATAGAGCTTTTAGAAGAAGCGTTGAAGCTTTTAAAGCAGTCTTGTCAGCAGTTGGGAAAAAATGATGAGTACATTGCGACTATAGAAGCACTCTATCAATCCAGCCGGGCGGCACATGTGTTGACCCTGTTGGCGCGTGAATTAATTGCTGCAGAACAAAGTGATCGTCTGCACCAGATTTTAATTGAATACCCGCCATCGGATCTTGCCAATTTGCCCTTGGCGATTATTGCCCAGTGGGATGATGCACTTATCGCGGCTATAGTTAGTGGGAGAGGTTTAAATAAGCGCAAGACCTCGGATCTGGGAGAAGAGAACTACCAGTGTCATCACTGCGGTCTAGAGCTAAAAGAATTCATGTGGCAGTGTCCTGGCTGCCGTCGTTGGGAAACCCTTAGGACAAGAAATCAAATACATGTCTGATCAAGATAAACGTTTAATTGTGGTTCTGGATTATCCGGACCTGAATTCTGCATTGGCTATGGCCGATACCCTGGATCCCCGTCTGTGTCGGGTAAAGGTGGGAAAAGAGTTGTTTACTCGTGCCGGACATGAAGTTTTGCGTGCATTGAAGTCGCGGGGTTTCGAGGTTTTCCTTGATTTAAAATATCACGATATTCCCAATACAGTAGCCCAGGCGGTTCTGGCGGCTGCAGAGGCGGGCGTGTGGATGGTGAATGTTCATGCGAGTGGTGGCGCAAGGATGATGATGGCTGCCAGGGATGCCCTCAATAAAATATCCCCAGAGTCCCGCCCTCTATTAATAGGGGTGACCGTTTTAACCAGTATGAGCCAGGAAGAACTTAATGCCCTTGGTGTTTCGGGAAGCCTTGAGGAGCAGGTAATCAGGCTGGCTGGTCTTGCTAAAGACAGTGGCTTGGATGGTGTCGTTTGCTCAGCGCTTGAGGCCCAGCGAATCAAGCAAGTCTGTGGTCCGGAATTTGTCACCGTTACGCCGGGTATTCGTCCGGCTGGATCTTCAGCCAATGACCAAACCCGGATCATGACACCGGAACAGGCGATTCGCTCAGGTGCAGATTATTTGGTGGTCGGCCGACCGATTACAGCGGCGAGTGATCCTATGGATGCCACAAAGCGCATTCTGGCAGAGATTGCGTCAGCAGTTTGAATTGGTAAAATAACGTTGTGCATGAAGCACTAGGGTCTTGAACATTAGTTGTCGTTATTTTTGGCAACCTATGATTCAAACGACAATATCTATAAACAAAAGGAACTTGATATGAAAATATCCAAACACACTTCTATTTTTCTGTCCGTCTTATTGTTAGCGGGCTTGTTCTCCAATGCGTTTGCACAAGATGCCATGGTTGAGGAGAAAGCTTCTGTCCCAATGGCATATGAAGTGAATATCAATACAGCCGATGCTGAACAGCTATCGGCTAAATTGCAGGGTATTGGTGTTACACGGGCTGCTGCGATTGTGGCTTATAGACAAGAGCATGGTGAATTTGACTCTGTTGACGAGCTAGTAAGGGTCAATGGTATTGGCGAGAGCACTCTGGAAGCTAATCGAGAGCTCATAACAGTCGGCAGCGAGTAGAGTCCGATTCGAAAGCCCCGATCCATCAATGGATTGGAGCTTTTTTGTGGAGCCTAGATATTGCGGATTCTAAGAATTTGTCCCGGGTGAATAAGATCCGATCGGTTCAGGGAATTCCACAGCATCAGATCGGCGAGAGCCACACTAAATTTATCGGCAATTACGGATAGTGAGTCCCCACTTTTGACTTCGTAGGTGGTTTCGCCAGAGCTTTGCGCCTGGGAATATTCATTGAGCACCAAAACCTGCCCTGGTTGTAAAACAGTGTTGTCGCTTAGCGTATTTAAACGTCTGAGTTTGGCGATGGTTATGCCATTGCGATTAGCAATTCGCCAAAGTGAGTCGCCGCGTTTGACGATGTAGAGCTCCTTCATCGAGGAATCAGGGTTCCCTTGGGAAGAGGTTGATCTTGGGATAAGTAGCTCTTGCCGCGCATAGATTCGAGAACTGGAAAGTTGGTTGATAGCGATTAGCGCTGAAACACTGGTGTCAAATTCTTCGGCAATGTGACCAAGGGTATCCCCAGAACGGACCCTGTAATGATCCCAGCTTGCGTCAGTATCTGGCTTAAGCTCGTCAATTTCAGCCAATAGGTAATCCATATTTCCGGCAGGTAGAAGTATGCTGTATTCACCATTGGGTGGACTTATCCAGCGTTGAAAATCCGGGTTAAGCCATTTGAATTGTTGGTAATCGAGACCTGAGACTTCCGCCGCGAGTCGCAGATCGATCTGGTCATCCAGAGATGTGGAGCGCAGCAGGGATTCCTTGCCAACGAAAGGAACAGCAATTCCATACTTCTCGGGGTTGCTCAATACTTCGGCAACGGCTAAAAGTCTTGGTACATATTGTTCTGTTTCACGCTTGAGGGGAAGTTCCCAGAAGTTATCACTTTGACTGCGACGCATCCGTGCCTGCACGTGGCCCTCACCCCCATTGTATGCGGCGATGGTGAGCTCCCAGTCACCGCCAAATCGCTGGTTTAGGTAGACCAAATAATCCAGTGCTTTAGCGGTAGAGGCTTGAATATCCAGTCGCTCGTCATACCACCAGTCGATTCTTAAGCCCAAGGAGCGAGCCGTTGCTGGCATTAATTGCCATAGACCTGCTGCCCCAGACCGGGAATAAACGGACGGCTGAAAACCGCTTTCAATAAGTGGCAGGAAAACCAGTTCCGCGGGCAGATCGCGCTTACGTATTTCCTCGGCCAGCATTGGTAAAAGCAAGGTGGCTCGCTGTAGTACGTATTCCAGTTGTTCCGGGTTTTCCTGGTACCAGTTTAAACGCCGACTGACAGCACTATGATCCAGATGGCGGTCCCAGGTGAAATCTAAAGCCAGATCTTCGATAAGGCCAGTTTGCAGTTCAACGAGCACACTACTGTCTGCCTCGCAATAGAGCACTTCGGGCTGGAAAGGTGTTTCCTCAAGGGGGACCGGTGTCATGGCCTCTTCTTGACTGATAGGCCCCGAGATTGAGCCGCAGGCCGACAAGAAAAGAACTGAAATAAATACAACAACTGTGCGCATTACAAAAAACTGGTTATGTGTGTTTTTGAAAACATATGTCTATTTTGAAGGTGAAGTTTCTCACAGCCAAGCTAAAAATGAAGTCTATTTCTGCCCAAATTTGATCAATTTAGAATATGTCTTTCATTTTTCTAAGCTGAGCAAAAATTTCTGTTTGATCCGGAGTGCCTGTAGATTCAAGTTTCGCCTTAATATTGGACGTTATTTCTGCTGACGTTGTCCGTAAAAATGGATTGGTGGCTTTCTCGATTTTAATATTGGTTGGTACGCTCGGAATTCCCTGCGCCCTAAGTCCTGACACTTCCCTGACCCGCTGGACAATGTCCTGGTTTCCTGGTTCAACACTGAGAGCAAACCGGAGGTTGGCTTCAGTGTATTCATGGGCGCAATAAACCTGGGTATTGTCCGGTAATGCTAAAAGTCGATTCAGGGAGTGGAACATTTGTTTTGGCGTTCCCTCGAACAAGCGACCACAACCTGCGGCAAACAGTGTGTCACCAGAGAATAAAACAGGTGCTTGTCCTGAAGGAGTGGAGAAGAACGCTATATGATTCAGGGTATGGCCAGGAACCTCGATTACTTTAAATTGTGCACCACATACCTGACGAATATCACCATCTGAAACAGCATCGTTCACCAGTTCAAATCGGTCTTTTTTAGGGCCTATGACTTGCAGGCCGGGATAGTGAAGTTCCTTGACGCCGCCAATGTGGTCAGAGTGATGGTGCGTAATTAAAATCCCACTAAGCTTTTTGCCGCGATCTTGCAGGGCCTTGATCACAGGCGTCGCATCACCTGGATCAACGACCCAGGTTTCCGTATCGCTTTCTATTAGCCAAAAGTAGTTGTCATGGAATGCGGGTATTGGGCTAATTTGAAACATGAATACCTATAGGTAGTGATAAGATAGTAATCAGATTATAGGAGAGAATAGCGTTGGAATCAGGTTGGCGACATCTTATTAATAGTTTCTGGCGACAGCCGGTAGCGTCGTTAAGTAAGTCTTCCGCACCCCTATATTGGTGGTTTCGCTCGCCCGTGGGTCGTCGAATGCTGGCTCAGGAACGTGAGCTGATCGATCAGTGCCGCAAGCATTACGTTGGTAAGTTTATGGCACAGGTTTCCGGCGCAGGGGTTTCCCTGCTGGGAAAACTGAATAATCAGCAAATAAAAGCCGCTATTTACCCCAGCCGCCCGGCAAAAATGTCCAAGAAATTAGCGGGCTATTCATGGCTTGTTTCTGAGTTGGATCAGATGCCCCTGGAGGCGGATTCAGTGGATTTCCTAGTGTTACATCATGCACTGGAATTTTCCGAAGATCCCCACGCTGTTTTGCGTGAGGCGTCGCGAGTCCTCTCGCCACAAGGGCACCTGTTACTTATTGGTTTTAATCCATATTCACTGTTTGGGTTGCGTAAATCCATGCAGCTAATATTGCGAAAAACCATTCCATGGGCACACCACAGTCTCTCCCGGGGGCGAGTCGCAGACTGGTTGAGACTTATGAATTGTGAGCCACTAAATGTTGCGTTTGGATTTTATTCTTTTCCTGTCCAGAGCAATCGTTTGCTCAGGTATAGCCAGTCAATTGACTCGGCACTGAGCCGATTTGGTTTGGCCGGGGGCGGGTTTTACGTAATACATGCAAGCAAAAATGTTGCTGGCTGGGTGGGCACTATGAAGACAGAATCATCACGTTCTCATCTGATCAGGTTTCCCCAGGTTGCAGCGACTAAAAATTACAAACAAATAGATCAGTCGCAGATTAAGTAAATACATGAAAGCAGTTGTTATATATACCGATGGGGCCTGTCGAGGAAATCCTGGTCCAGGAGGCTGGGGTGCAATACTGAAATACGGCGGAAAAGAAAAAGAGCTTTGGGGTGGAGAATCCGAAACCACCAATAACCGAATGGAGTTGATGGCAGCGATTAAAGCGTTGGAAGCGCTTAAGCAGGGCTGTTCTATTGAATTGCATACCGACTCAACCTATGTACTCAAAGGAATTACAGAATGGTTGGAAGGATGGAAAGCCAAGGGCTGGAAAACGGCCTCGAAGAAACCGGTTAAAAATGTCGATCTCTGGCAAAGGCTTGACGAGGAAATACAACGGCACAAGATTGAGTGGAAGTGGGTTAAGGGTCACAGTGGCGACTTGGGAAATGATACTGCTGATGCATTGGCGAACCGTGGAATTGATGAGCTGTAGTTAGACTATGAGACAAGTTGTACTTGATACTGAAACGACTGGTTTGGAAACCAGCCAGGGCCATCGAATTATTGAAATTGGTGGCGTGGAATTGGAAAACAGGCGGCTTACGGGAAGAACCTATCATCAATATGTCAGACCAGAGCGCGAGATTGATGCTGGAGCCCAGGAAGTTCACGGAATAACCCAGGATTTTCTTGCGGACAAGCCCATCTTTGCCGAAGTGGCCGATGAGTTTTTGCAATTTATCGATGGCGCAGAGTTAGTGATTCACAATGCCTCATTTGATGTGGGCTTTATTGATCATGAGTTTGGCATGCTCAAAGGAGATATCGGCAAGGTGGCAGATCATTGTCGAATTCTGGATTCCTTGGCGCTGGCGAGAAATAAACACCCTGGACAGAAAAATAGCCTGGATGCACTTTGTAAACGATATGAAATAGACAACTCAGGCCGAGACCTGCACGGTGCACTTCTGGATGCGGAGTTACTTGCTCTCGTTTATCTGGCAATGACCGGTGGACAGGTCAATCTGGGGTTAAGCAATAATTCAGGTAATGACGATAATGGCTTCGAAGGATTGGTGTCACATCGTCCAATTGAACGTCAGGGACTAAATTTTGTCTTAACAGATGTAACGGAGGAAGAGTTATCTTCACACCGGGCCTACATAAGCAAGTTGAAAGAAGAAACAGGAAAAGTCGTCTGGGAATTTGACGAATAACTCGTTAGAGAAATTTGGCACTGTTCTCAAACGCGGCTATCATTGCCCGCCTTTTGTCCCAGCCGGCAGGCGTAAGACATTACTTTCCCAAGTTCTAGTTCACGGGATCCATACAACGACTGACAAGAGAAATAGAGATAGATGATTATTGAACCCAAAGTCAGAGGATTTATTTGCACTAATGCCCACCCTACGGGCTGTGCCGCTCACGTGCGAGAGCAGATAGATTATGTGAAATCCCAGGGGCGCATAGAAGGCGGCCCAAAAAAAGTTTTGGTCATTGGTGCGTCTACAGGCTATGGCCTTGCCTCAAGAATATCTGCGGCCTTTGGGTCGGGTGCCGATACGCTGGGTATCTTTTTCGAAAAACCAGGAACAGATAAACGTACTGGTTCGGCTGGCTACTACAATAGTGCGGCTTTTCATGCGGAAGCCCGCGCGGCAGGACTCTATGCGGAAAGCCTGAATGGCGATGCCTTCTCCGATGAGCTCAAAGCAGAAACCATCGAAAAAATTAAAGCTGATCTCGGGCAGGTAGATCTGGTTGTGTACAGTCTCGCTTCTCCCCGTCGAACAGATCCGAAAACCGGAATAACCTATAACTCAACTCTAAAGCCGATTGGTCAAGAAGTAACACGAAAAACACTTGATACCAATAAGGATCAAGTGCATAAAGTCACAATCGAACCGGCAACAGAGGAAGAAATCGCCAATACCATTAAAGTAATGGGTGGTGAAGATTGGGAGCTCTGGATTGACACCCTGCAGGAGGCAGGCGTTATGACTCCAGATTGTAAAACGGTTGCTTATACCTACATTGGGAAAGAAATCACCTGGCCGCTGTATGGTCATGCCACCATTGGAAAGGCCAAGGAAGACCTGGACCGAGCTGGGCATAACATTAATGAGAAGCTTTCCCGCTCCGGTGGTGAAGGTCGTGTAGCGGTACTGAAGGCTGTCGTGACCCAGGCGAGCTCGGCTATCCCGATCATGCCTTTGTATCTGGCACTTCTCTTTAAACTAATGAAACAAAAAGGTGTCCATGAAGGCTGCATTGAGCAGGTTTATGGCCTGTTTACTGAATGTATCTATAACACCAATGCCCAGCTCGATGAACATGGGCGCTGGCGAATGGATGGAAAGGAACTTGATGAAGGAATCCAGAAAGAGGTTGAGCAGCTCTGGGACATAGTGACCACAGAAAACCTGAATGAACTTTCGGATTACCGGGGTTATCAGGAAGAATTTTTGAAGCTGTTTGGTTTTGGCGTTGCTGGCGTTGATTATAGTGCGGATGTATCACCCGAAGTTGATCTTTAAAGCAGGCCAGATTATCTATATTGGATTTGGTAAGTTGTGGAGCGGGCAGCCCGCCATTACCATAGCGCTCTTCTCTAGAAGCGCTTAATTTTTAAGCATTATTATTTTGGCATTTTCAGCCGATGTTGGAGTCTCAAAGCAGTGAAAATTGAAGGTAGCGTAGTTGCGCTTGTTACACCCATGCATGTCGACGGTTCCGTTGATTGGGAGGCTCTGCAGCGCTTGGTTGAGTGGCACATTGAACAGGGCACACATGGCATAGTCAGCGTGGGTACAACCGGGGAGTCTCCTACACTCAACTGGGGAGAGCACATTCAGGTCATCACCAAGACAGTTGAACATGCCGCAGGACGTATTCCGGTAATTGCGGGTACAGGCGCCAATAGCACGCAGGAAGCGCTCGAGTGGACTCGAGAAGCCGCCGAACGTGGGGCCGATGCTTCACTTCAGGTTGCGCCCTACTACAACAGACCTTCACAGGAAGGCATGTACCAGCATTTTCGCACCATTGCCGAAGCCGTTGAGATACCTATTATTCTCTATAACGTGCCCGGCCGAACTGCCTCAGATATAAGTAACGCAACGGCTTTGCGGCTGGCGGAAATTGAAAATATTACTGGCATCAAAGACGCAACCGGGGATATGGCGCGTGGAGCTGAGCTGATAAATGCATCCCCGGAAGGGTTTAGCGTTTATTCGGGTGATGATGTCACGGCGCTTGAATTAATGAAACTTGGGGGCAAAGGCGATATCTCGGTTTCAGCCAATGTTGCTCCTGCCTTGATGAGCCAAATGTGCCAGTTCGCCCTGGAGGGCAATTTTTCTTCCGCAGAGGAAATTGATCTAAAACTACAGGCACTGCATACCGGACTATTTATAGAGCCAAGCCCATGTGCATCGAAGTGGGCGCTGGAGCAAATGGGTTTAATAGAGGGAGGGATTCGGTTGCCAATTATTCCTCTCACCGAGAGTGCACAGCCGGCAATACGGCAAATTCTCAACGAATTAGGTTTGTTATGACAATCAATAATTTGACCAGCTACAGATGGTCTCTACTCCTGAGCGCGATTTTATTTTTGCAATCTTGTTCATTTTTGGGGCTGGATAACTATTTTCGTGATCGCTCAAATGATTATCGTCAAGCGGAAGAATTTTCTGAAATAGAAATACCGGATGGGATGAGCGCAGGAAGGGTAGGGCAGCTTTATCCATTGCCTGAGGGTGGCGAAGTAGTCAGCTATGAAATCCAAAGTGAATTTGAAGTGCCACGTCCTCGAAGTGTGGGGATGAATGAGTCGACGAATGAAGTCAGGATCCAGCGATTGAATGGAGAATCGTGGATTTTGGTTACCACCCCTCCAGGAGAAACATGGCCACGAATTAGAAGTTACTTGTCGCGTGCAGGCATACCTACCTCACGAGTTGACCCGAGTAATGGCATTATTGAAACTGGATTGTTCAAGTTAACTGAAAGCCCTGAAAATTTTCAGCAATTCAGAATACAGCTCAGTCAGGGCGTGCAATTAAACTCGACTGAAATCGACATTCTTCAACGTTCTTTTCCTGAGGCCGATATCCCTAACCCACTTCCTTCATGGGAGCGTGAGTCGGATACAGCGGATTATGAAGACTGGTTTAGAGGCATACTGGCGGAAACTCTTGCGGCAGATGATGCTGTGGGGACGGCATCTCTTTTAGGGCAGGAGATAGGTACATCCAGCAAGGTCGATCTGGTCACTCCGGAATCCGGCTTGCCTTACATAGAAATGCGAATGGATTATGAACGTGCCTGGGCGTCGGTAGGCTATGCGCTTTCTCGCCAGGGATTCTCAATAGCGGAACAGCACTCAAGCGAGGGAATCTACATTTCTGATTATCAGCAAGTTTCGGTAGATGAGCCTTCCTGGTGGCGACGGGTATTTCGTATCACCAAGAACAACCCGGTTTATAACTATCGAGTTAGTCTTGATAACACGGATGGCGTGATTCGTGTTCAGGTTGAAAATCTCAATGGCGAAACCATGAGCCAGCGAGAGAACTATCTCGTACTTCAAAGAATACGCAACAACCTTACCTAGCCGGAGACTACCTCTTGAGAATTGCTGCGCTGGGCAGTGGCAGTAAAGGTAATGCCGTTCTGCTGCAAAGCGCTTCGACGACGTTAATGATTGATTGCGGGTTCGGTCTGCGTGAAACAGAAAAGCGACTCGCGGATATTGGGCTAGTGCCCTCAGATATTAGTGCAATCCTGGTAACGCATGAGCATCAGGATCATATTAGTGGCGTCGAGCCTTTTGCTTTCCGGTTCTCTTTGCCCGTTTATATGACAGAGGGAACTTACAGGGCCTGGAAACATAAAGGTCGAGTCGAGCCGTCCAGGCTTCGCGCAGGAGAGTCATTAACGATAGGGGGATTGAAAATTGTTCCTGTCGCTGTTCCTCATGATGCCCGAGAGCCTGTACAATTTGTTTTTTCCTGTGGTGACCTCAAAGCAGGGGTGCTAACAGACTTGGGTAGTTTGACACCTCATTTAGTCGAA
>JAURLY010000108.1 GCA_030830945.1 Gammaproteobacteria bacterium
AAAACAGGAAGCAGCCAACAGGCCGCCCAGTTTTCCGGCTTTGCTATTCCATAACTCTCCCCCCAGCTTATATATCAACATCGCACCCGAGGCATGAGCGGCAGCATTGATCGGGATGAACCAGGCAGGATCAGGTCCAAACAATGCGTACAAGGCCGCCAATATTCCTACATGAGCTGCAGCGCCCGGGAACAGCGTCCAGATCCCCCATCCTTCAGTGTTGATCCGGTTGGCAAGCTGGGCAGCGATGTTGTGGAAATATACTGCATCGTTATGAAGCAGCCCATTGCCTGCATGAAGCTCAGGCATCAACGGTAATACCAGTTTCTGAAATGTCAGTGCCGAGAAGGATGCATACAGAAAGGCAATCAGCCAGAATGCAAATGGACCCGGATAATCAACGGACTGATCTTCAATTACGTTGGGGGAGATCACGCTATTGGTCATGCAGGCCAGAAAGACTTTCTGGTTGCATTGCCATCCTTAGGTATTTTACGTAAAGATCGCAGACATGCTTCTGGTCGAAGCAGGCCAGCACCCGACGACGCCCCGCCATGCCCATGGCAATCCTGGAGAGCGGATTTTCAAGCAGGTACTCGATTTTATTCGCAAGCGAATCTACATCATGCGGCGGATGCAATATTCCTGTTTCATTGTCCACGACGGCATCCATCACACCGTAAATCGCCGATGCAACCACTGGCAAACCGCAGGCACCTGCCTCAATCAGCACAGAGCCGAATCCTTCCCGATAGCTGGGTAGGCACAAAATGTCGGACGCTGCCATATATTCATGGGCCATCGGGGCATATCCGACATAATGAATTCTCATCAATTCACCGAGCGCGGAAATCAGCCCTTCCTCATCCGGCCCAACCAATAGCAAGCGCAAATTCGGATAGCGCGGCAATAGTTTCCGGAAAGCAGAAACCAGATCCATCACACCCTTCTCGAGTTTCATCCGGCCGACAAATACCAGACAGACGTCATCTGATGACAAGCTGAGTTCAGTCCTGATTTTTTCCCTTGCCTCAGGGTTAGGCCTGAATCGTTCGGTATCCACACCACAAATTGAACCAGCACCCAAGACATGAACTTTGGGTTCGGAGACAATCCTCTCATTGACCAGAAATCGTTTCTGCGATTCGCTGTCCGCCAGAAGCTGAGTGGAAGCAACTGCCAGTACTCGATCAATCGCCTGCAATGCAAAGCGGGCTATGCCCCGCCGGGTAGCCCATACTTGTCCTGTAAAACAATGGACACGAACCGGTACGCGTGCAAGCCATGAGGCAAGCATGGCGACCACTCCTCCTTTTGGCGTCAGGCTAAAAACAATGGCAAATTTCTCACGTCTGAAAAATGCATAGTATTTCCACAATACGAACAGGTCCCTGAGTGGTGAAATATTCCGTATTATCGGCATGGACACGAAACGTACTCCCTCGGGAATTCGGGAAGGGATGGATGACTCTTCACGGTTGAAGCTAACCGTCACGGCGAAATCCTGTGGCAACGTTAACATATGCGGTGCAATGAAGGCTCCATAAGTAAAGGGACTGGTCATCACAAAACATATGCGGGGTTTCAGGTCTCCAAGCCGTAGCTTCGCTCCCCCAGTCAACCGATACCAATCAGCAGTGATCTGCAAGCCTTCCTGCAACGATGTGGCGGGCGACCAACCCAATTCCTTACGGATCAAGGCACTGTCGCACTCCAAGGATCCCAACAAACGGTCGAACTCCTTGCTTTTGCCGAACAACCACGCACCGAATCGCAGCAAAACAGGAGGGCCGGCCAGTATACGTGCCGAATGGCCTAGTGCCTGGCTGATTTTCTGAATTAACTCGGGCGTCGATACAACCTCATCATCACTGACCAAATAGGTTTTCCCGCTGGCGCGCGGATGTGACAGGCATATTGCGATGGCACCCACCAAGTTACCGAGATAGAGCAAGCTGCGCCTATTTGTCACCAACCCCACTGGCATGGGTACTTGGCGATCCAAGGCGCGCATCAGTCGAGTGAAGTTCCCGCCCACCCCTGGCCCATAAATCAAAGGGGGACGCAAAATTACAATCTCCATGCCGGTATCCGCGCCAATTTGCAGAAGACCTTGCTCTGCCTCCCACTTTGATACTGCATAGGCATCCTGAGGCAATGCCTTACTGTGCTCGGACAACTGGCCAGTTTCACCATTGACCTTGATACTGCTTAAAAAGACAAAGCGCTGCACACCCTGCTGCGCGGCCTGCCGGGCCAGATTAAGGGTTCCTTCTCTATTGACCGCTCTGAAGAGCGCCAAAGAATCATCAGCAATTTCGTGCATGACATGTACGCGGGCAGCCAGATGAACAACCCAATCGCAACCATCCAAAGCAGATTGCCACTCAGTATTCGGCCCAACATCCCCTACCCATAGGGTATTGGGTATATCAGGTTGGCGAACCGCACGAATGACCTGATAGCCGGCGCTTTCTAAATGATCAGCAAGCGCGCATCCAACAAATCCGTTGGCGCCAGTAACCAATACTTTGGCCATCAGCGGTAGGCAATCCAGACGGTTAAGATGCAAAGTCCCAAGTCGACCGACAGAGGTACGAAACGCTTCGCAACTCTTGGCAAACCTAGTATGGGAACAGCCAGCGTAAACAGAGACTTCTTTATGGCGTGCAGGCCCTGAGTCCTGAGTCCTGAGTCCTCTAGATGATCCGTTTTTTTCTTCAATGTGACACTCCGCTTCTTACCAGAACCTTCAACGCCGTCATCCACAAAATTTTTAGATCAAACAGAAAAGATTGCCGCTTCAGATACTCCTCATCCAGTTGCACCTTTTGCGGAATGG
>JAURLY010000109.1 GCA_030830945.1 Gammaproteobacteria bacterium
CCAGACCCACTCTTCCAGCATTTGTGAGGGCGCTTCAACAAAGTCTCTTTCTGTATTGACGCCAGACAGGGAAAGTCGCGGCTGGTGCCCACCGAAAAGTGTGTGTAACAGATGTCCAAATTCATGCAGGAATGTCTCTACCTGGCTGTGCTCCATCAAACCAGCACTGCCGTCACCTCCCGGGAAATTACAGACCAGCGCGGCAATAGGTGTCTGCAGCCCCCGCACTCCCTCGCGAACGCCAAACTGGGCCGCATGGTTGTACTTGCCGTCGCGCGGGTGCATGTCCAGATAAAATTGTCCGACCAGCTCACCATCATCAAAAATCTGCCAGGTCTCTACTGACGAGTGCCATGCCTCGGTTTCCCAAGGCTCAATCTCTACCGAAAACATGTCTTCCACAAGGCCAAAAATGCCATCACGAACCTTGTTGTAGGAAAAGTATTGACGTATCTCCTGCGAATCCAGCTGGTAAACCTCATTCTTGATTAGCTCTTCAAGATAGGTTTTTTGCCAATCGCCAACCACGCTGGCATCTGGATCGTTCTGCCTGAGTCGCTGTAACAACACGTCGTAGTCTGCTGCAGCCCTTGGCTTGGCGATGTCGTTAATTCGATCAATAAATTCTGCCGCATTTTCAGCGGACCCGATCATCTTGTCCGACGTAACGTACTGGGCGTAGTTGTCAAAACCAACCAGATTAGCCAGCTCATAGCGTTTGGCCAGCAGATTTTCCAGTACTTCCTTGTTATCCGGGTAACCGCGTAAACGGAATTGCTTGTATAGCTCAAGCCGCAGTTCGTCATCTTCAGCGTATTGCATGACCGGCAGATAATCCGGGTAATTGGTGGTAATAACAACCATGCCTTCAGAGTTCGGCGTATGGGCGTCAATATAATCCTGAGGCAATCCTTCAAGTCGCTCAGCGACAACTTCTATCGAGCGCACATCTTCACGAATATTGCGATTGAAGGCCTGGCTAATCTTGACCATTTCCTCGTTAAGTTGGGTAATGCGATCTCTGGTAGCCTCGTCCTGACTGACACCTGCTAACTCGAAATCCTCGCGCATTTTCTCCAGATAGCGCCGGTCGATTGGCCCCAACTGTTCGACCTCAATCTTATCCAGCTGGTCATAGAGTGGCCGCGAAAGCCCTATTCTGGAAAACAGTGCATAGACATTTTGTTGACAGAGATCTGCAGCTTCCCGGACCACCGGACTGGGGTGGACGTTGCGATAAAGGCTCGCCCTGGAGGCCAGTCGATCCAGGACAATTTCCATCTGGTTGAATTCATCGAGAATGCTTTCAGCCGCGACCTGACCTTCCGCCAGTTCAGTAAAAAGTGATTCTGCCAATTCATAATCAGACCGGCACTGGCCGATGTAATCGGTCGCTTGCTGAGTATCAAACGTTTGCCAGAGACTTGCTTTTTCTGAACTTTCCGACATACCTTCGGGGTCTTCACTTGAACTACAGGAGACCAGAACAGCGGAGAGTGACAGAATCATTGAAAGGTTTTTAATTCGCCTGTTTATCAGGCCAGAGGAAAAGCACGAACGGGACATAACATCCTCATAGTTTCTATAAAATTGATTTCTCGCCATAGAATACACCACAAAAAATTTTCTGATTAGTATCTTAACAACTGCGAGAAGAAAGCTGATGGCTAGCTTATTCAGGAAAACGAGATGGCTTTTCTTAGCGACAAGTCACCTCTATGCTTTGCAGCCAATGAAGATTGCCGAATCGTAATCATCGGCGGCAAGCCACTAGGCAAGCGCCATATCTTCTGGAATTTTGTTTCAAGTCAAAAAGAACGCATCGTACAAGACAAGAGAGACTGACGTGCAGGACGATCACCTAAGGGTGTGGACGACGAGCATGACTATATTCCCATGCCCTAAACGAGCGGTCTCAATACTTTTTCTGTAATTCCTGCCTCCTGACAAAACCCCGCCAATGCGTATAATCGAGCAACAGATTTTCTCACTAACAAGGCAAAAAAATGAAACACTCGCTTTTGGCTCTTAGCCTATCTCTTGTCAGTCTTGCATCTTTCGCCCAAGGTCCCATCGAAGTTGGTGGCCCATTAAGCGCAACTAACGAACGTGGCGATGTCCAGCCCATCTCTTCCAACGTTAAAGTTTTCGGCAGTTTCCATTTTGCCGAAAGCTGTGTATTTGACCCGGAGCGCAACTTGCTTTTGGTCGTCAACTCAGGGGTCCGCAGTGGCAGCGATCTGGATGACGATGGCTACATTTCCCTTATCAATCCGGATGGCAGCGTGCACACCTCCAAGTGGATTGGTGCTTCACGAGAAAACCTGGAATTGGTTAACCCTCTGGGCAGCAACATTCGCAATGGTGTGTTTTATGTTGCCGATGGCACGTTTGTTCGTAGCTTCAATTTGGAGTCTGGACAACCTCTCAACAGCTTTGAGATAGAAGGGGCAACCTTCCTAAACGGCATAGCCGTCGACGATGAAGGCACAGCTTATATCTCAAATACCCGTGACAACGGCATGCTGTTCAAAGTGACTGCCGACGGCGAATCAACCCTGCTAATTGATGGTGCACCTCTCAATGCGCCCAATGGCGTGGCCATAGACAATGACGGAAATGTTGTCGTGGTTAATATTAACAACAATGACGTGATGACCTTTAGCCCGGACGGTGAGCTGCTGAAAACTGAAAGCGCAGTGGAAGGTGGTAATGACGGGGTCGTGATTTTGGAAGACGGCACCAAGTACATCAGCAGTGTCCGCTATGGCAGCGTATCGCGTATTGCCCCCGGTGAAGAAGCTGAAATGATTGCCAGCGGCATCCCCAGTGCGGCATCCATGTGCTATGACTCAACCCAACACCAGTTGGTCATTCCTATGAATCCCAACAATGCACTTGCTTTTATTGCTCTGGACGACTGATCGTCAGAAGAAAAGTTAACGAACAAAAGGGGGGGAATTTATTCCCCCTTTTTGTGCTACCTTCTTAGTAAAGTCCGCTAGGATTCAGCTTTCTCTCAAAGCATTTCCACTGTCTGGTTAAACGGCTTGGGCAGGTATCCCAAAATTTTTTCTCGCCGGTAGAGACATCGACTTCTATAGACATGCGCACCTGAAGGTACAGGTTGCGAGACTCAAATCCTATATAATCTTGGCTGGGTTCAATTATTATTAGGAATGACAAACCCTTTTTTGTATCTAATTTATTATTGTTCCTCAATAATATTTCACGGAATATGCTGGAAACACAATTTACTGATTTTTTACTCAAGCCTTCTTAATGAGAGGAATTAAATTTACTAAAATTAGTCCAGCGCGCGCTTCATCAGGCCTTGATAGGCATCCACACGTCTGTCTCTAAAATAAGGCCATATACGGCGCAATTTCTCTGTTTTACTCATATCAATATCCGCAACCAAGAAATCGGCCATGTCGGCGCTGGCTTTGGCTAACAGCTCTCCCTGCTGACCAACAATCATGCTTCCACCCCAAAAGTTAATGCCGCTATCTTCAGGTTTTGGTGAATCTTCATGCCCAACGCGATTTGCCACCAGCACTGGCAAATGATTCGCCACGGCATGCGCTCGCTGTATGGTTTCCCACGCCGTTTTTTGACGTCCCTGCTCTGCGGATTCATCTGTGATATCCCAGCCAATTGCTGTGGGGTAAAGAAGAATTTCTGCCCCCGCCAGCGCCATCAATCGCGCCGCTTCGGGATACCACTGATCCCAACATATAAGTACGCCTAATTTACCGATACTTGTCTGAACGGGTGAAAACCCACTAGTCCCATCCCTATTCTCTGAATCACCCGGCGTGAAATAGAATTTTTCATAGAAGCCCGGATCATCAGGAATATGCATTTTCCGATAATAACCTGCACGCGATCCGTCTTTGTCAAAGATGAGAGCGGTATTGTGATAGACCCCTGCCGCTCGTTTTTCAAAAATACCACCGACTAAAACAATCTGATGTTTCCTGGCCAGTGAAGCCAGTTTTTCCGCCGTAGGGCCATCAAGGGGTTCTGCCAGGTCAAATAGTTCTGGATCTTCTATCTGGCAAAAATATTGAGTGCTGTGAAGTTCCTGCAGTAATACCAAATCCGGTTTGTGTTCAGTACATAGCTCTTCGAGTAAACGTTCGGTTTCGGCCAAACTTTTTTGTTTGTCCGACCAGGCAGATTGTTGAATAACTGCTGCGCGCAACATCATGATAAATTCTCTTAAAAAACCGGCTTGAGACTCTTTTTAGGTAGCTGCATCGTAGCACAGTGAGGTCCCCCGAACTGTCGGATCAAGTTACTTCCAGGGACTGTAACCACGCGTTTTTCAGGAAAACATTTTTCAATTGCCGCAATCGCTTCTGAATCATAGGGACAATCAAAAACTGGCATGATCACTATGCCGTTTAGAATCAAAAAATTTACATAACTGGCTGGTAAACGTGACCCGTTTTCGTCAACTTGAGGCGCAGGTATTTCTACCGGAACCAGCCTGTAGGGGCGTCCGTCCATTTGCCGAAAGCTCTCTAACTGCTCCTGCATAGCTTTTAATGGTCGGAAATGCGGATCTTCCTCACGAGAACAGGAAGCATAAACAATGGTTTCGGGATCAACGAATCGTGCCAGATTATCTATATGACTATCCGTATCATCCCCAATCAATTCACCCTCGCTAAGCCATAGAATCCGATCAACGCCCAGATTGTCCTTCAAGCAGTCTTCAATCTGGCCTTTATCTGCTTCTGTGTTTCTATTGCTTTGTAACAGGCATCGGGTTGTGGTTAACAACGTACCCTCTCCGTCCGTTTCAATGCTGCCGCCCTCCAGCTCAAAATCAATGGATTTAACTGGTACAGCCCAGATGTGGGACAAATTCTGATTAATACTGTTGTCCAAACTGGCCTGGTATTTATCGCCCCAGCCGCGGAATTGGAAGTCGAGAAACCGAAGATTATGGTTAAGGGCAATGCTGATCGGCCCATAGTCCCTACACCAGGTATCGTTGAAAGGAGCAATCACCAATTTAGGCGCATGAATACAGTTGCCTTTGATTTTTCGAGCGACATGGACCTTATGGGCCTCATCTCGACAAATAATGATAGGTGTTGCAACCAGACTAATAGCAGCCATTAACTTGATGTAGTCTTTTTCGATACTTTCGAGCCAAGGTGACCAGTCCGTTGACTCATGCGGCCAGGCGAGCAAAACCGCCTGTTGAGGCTCCCATTCGGCCACCATTCGAAAAGAATTGTTCATTACTGCCCCCAAAAAAGGGAGCATAGCCGAAAAATAATGGAAGCCCTATCCTTTCAAGGAAATTCCCACCCTGAGATAGCTAAAACAGGTTACTCAGCTAGCTTTATGCTGGTGCCTTATTCCCAGAATCTCCACCAATACTTCACCAGCTTTGGGCCCTTCCAGATCGACTTCAGCAATCTCCAACGGTTTACCTGCCGCAAACGCGATAGCTGCTTTGGTTTTCATAGGTTAGTCCTTAAGGCATTTGGGACGACACTTTATCCAACTCACCTTGCCTAGCCAACCGGATTACGCATCCCAATTTCACTTAAAAACGCTGGAAATCGACCATATATCGAGAAAAATCACCTTTTTTCTATATTTTCTGCCAATACCGCTGTGAGTCTTTTATTATTATCTGTAGATAATCAGGGCAGAAACCGATGACGAGATTTCTGGAAAAATTTGCTATAGGCGAAAAGCTTGAAGCACACCTGCACAAATCAATATTCTCCATCTCCATTTTTGCAGCTATATGCATCACACCTTTTGCACTGAATAATTTTATGCATGGGCGCCCAGGTGTGGGGGTTACCGCCCTAATTATTCTAATAATCTATGCCTTTACAGCCTGGCGTGCCAACAACAACCGAATCAACTTCCAGCTCAATGCAGTTTTGCTTACCGGGGCATTGATTGCTTTCTTTTGTACCTCAATATATCAACAAGACATTATTGGCCTTTTGTGGAGTTATCCTGCAGTAACGGCTCTTTATGTAATTTTCCCCGTTCGAATTGCCAAAATCTGCAATCTGGGGCTCTTTGCAGTTGTGGTTAGCCTCACAGCGGTTGTTATCGATATACCTATTGCAACACGGGCAGCAATAACACTTTTTATCGTCAATATTGCTTGCATCATTTTTGTTAGTCGTTCAAATCAACAGCAACAGGATTTATCTCTTTTGGCAGAGACCGATGCGCTAACGGGCGTTTTTAACCGACTGAAGATGAACGAGAAACTCAATTCGATGATTCTTGAGGCAAGAGTCAACGACATCCCACTGACATTGATGGCTCTCGATCTTGATCACTTTAAGAGAATCAATGATGAAAAAGGGCACGACGTCGGAGATCAGGTTCTAAGTGTTTTTGGACGCCTTCTAAAGAACTGTTGCAGGGAGTCTGACCTAATCTTTCGCACCGGAGGGGAAGAATTCATTGTTGCCATGCTAAACGCTGATGCGAAAACCAGTCGAAAAGTTGCGGTTCGTATTCAGGAAAGTTTAGCTAAAACCGAAATTGTTCCCGAGCTCAAAGTAACAACGAGCATTGGTATCGCCACCCTAAACCCCCATGAAATTCTGGAAGAGCTTTTAAAACGATGCGACGATTATCTTTATCAAGCAAAGGACGAAGGACGCAATTGCATTATTGAAAATATTCAGCCCGCCGCTGATATCGTTCAAGCATAGTCTGGTTTCCCAACTGCCCTCCTTGATGGAGATAAATTAAGTCCACGTCGGGGTTTGTCTTGGCAAAGTCCATCATACAGAGCCAGCCTAAAGGGTCATAAAGCAGGTCAAACTCAATTTCGGTGGCCTTTTTAAGCTCTTGCCATAGTTGCAGGAATTCCGGGTACAACTTACCAAAGTGATATTTACGTGTTGTTTCCAAAACCAATGGATGGGCTTTTTCGCTTGGCCCGAGCTCGAAAAATTGATCACGAAGATAATCTGCACTTCCGACACAGGGGCAAGTCATCACATCAAAAGACATATGTTTTTGTAAATAATAGGCCATGGTGCCTGTTCCTGATGCCAGCATTAACTGTGGATTCGCTAAACCAGCTATTTCAACCCAATGCTCAAGATCCCTGGCCAGCATCGCGATACCGGGCTCTGAACCAGCATGCCGGCCGCCTTCAGGGATATACAGCGTGTGAGGCTTGCTAGCAGCGTACTCTTCAACCCAGGATTGAATTCGATTTGCGTTAACTTTTTTTATTTTCGCCCCATTCTGCAATGCGAGTGCATAGTTTCCACGGGGTTTCTCAAAAAGATTTTGTGGCACATGATCAACAAAGAATTCAAATTCCCACCCCTTGATTTGGGCAAGCCTGGACAGGCTAAAAAGCATATTGGATTGAGGTGATCCATAGCTCACCAAGGTGGTGATATCCGGGAAATCATTCATAACATAGTGGTAGAGCTTACGGGCTTTATTGCCGCCAAATGCCTTCTCCCCAGGGATCAGTTCATAAAGATCATCTCGCCAGACGACATACCCGAACCCCTTGAACTGAATTGGCTGTATTTGCGGCCTTAATCCCAAAAAAATTCCTCTGTTGTGCTTAAGTAGTATGATTTCGCAAATTGAAATAAAGAAAACTTCCTTGCCTACAGAAGAATAGTATGAATAAAACCCTCCAGCGCAAGCTTGGTCTTCCACTGGTGACTTTTGAAGAAGTTGAACAATGGATGCTCAATTTAATGAAC
>JAURLY010000110.1 GCA_030830945.1 Gammaproteobacteria bacterium
ACAGAAAACAATCGAGTGGTGAATTTCCGTACTGATGACGACTCAGTTATCGGCGATTTTGTTCAGGTTGAAATTGAAGAGGCGCTACCTAATTCCCTGCGGGGACGCCTTATCAGTGAGGCATAAATTCCAGACAAAAAAATGGCCCGTTATCGGGCCATTTTTTTACTACGCGTTATTAGTGCGCGGCATGTCGCTCTTCTTTAAGTGTCTCTACTAAAACACGCACATTCTTGAACTTGGGCTTGGCCTTCTTCAGGAAATATTCCAGATGGTCAATCGCCTTGTGTTGTTGACTCTCTTCAGCACCTTTTAATTTGCCGTAAAGCTTGTCAAGCTTCGCCTCTTTCTTGGCAATACGTGATTTCAGTTCAGCACACTTATCATTACGAATACTTTTCTTCATAACGAACTCCTTTGCTGTTTTGGTTAAATACACGGCCAGTTTAGCAAAACGTATATACAGATGCAATACCCTGAGAGCACCTAGTATATATTTTGGAATAAAGTACTAATTTATGTCTAAATCAGGCGGAATGGGGTTTCTTGAAGGGCGGACATTTGCTCGCGTAATTCAAGGATATGCTGCCCCCAATAACGCTCTGTATTGAACCAGGGAAAAGCCATGGGAAAGGCTGGATCATCCCAGCGCCTGGCCAGCCAGGCCGCATAATGCATGATTCTTAGGGTCCTCAAGGGCTCAATCAAATTTAACTGGCGATCATCAAAGCTGCCAAACTGCTCGTAAGCATCAACCACCATAGCCAGCTGGCCTTCCTGTTCTTCCCGGGAACCCGATAACAACATCCACAAGTCCTGGATAGCCGGAGCCATGCGAGCATCGTCGAAATCAACAAAATTGGGCTCGCCTTCACGCCAGAGAATATTTCCCGCATGGCAATCCCCATGGCAACGAATGAATGGGACATCTCCTGCCTCATTCATTCTGGCCCTGATTAATTCCAGAATATCCCCAACCAGGGACTCGTATGACTCACTCAGACTGTTCGGAATAAACTTATCCGCCAAAAACGCCACACTATCCTCACCATAGGTGCGAATATCTATTTTCGGCCGAAAATGAAAGTCACTGGCAGCCCCGACCATATGCATACGCCCCAGATAGCGTCCCAACTGGGAAAGATTTTCAGGTTTATCCATGTCCCCTTCTCGCCCACCCCTTCGCAGAAACAAGCTTAGGCGATAGCCTTCGAAGCAATGCAGGCTTTTTCCTTGAATGACCAGTGGTGGAACAACAGGCAAATCGTTTTCATTCAGCTCAAAACAAAAATCGTGCTCTTCCTGAATTTGTTCGTCACTCCAGCGACCGGGGCGGTAAAACTTGGCAATAAGCGGTTCGGTATCTTCAATACCTATTTGGTATACCCGGTTTTCGTAGCTGTTTAAGGCAAGAATACGTCCGTCTGTAACGAGCCCCAGACTTTCTACCGAGGACAGTATTTGGTCGGGTGTAAGGTCGGCATAATCTGCTCTGGAATGATCGTCCTTCATGCACTATGCCAGGAAGTTTTAAGGGACGACATGGTAAACCCAATAAACGTACTCACCCAAACTATTCTGTTCTTTGTGGGCAAGTACGTTTATCGCAATTCAATATTGGTTATAAGATAGCCAGCAATTCAATATCGAATATTAGGGCCTGGTAGGGGCCAATAGCACCACCAGCACCATTTTCACCATAGGCCAACTCATAGGGAATATAGAGTTTCCATTTGCTGCCCACAGGCATCAACTGCAGGGCTTCAGTCCAGCCTGCGATCACACCATTAACCGGGAATTCTGCCGGCTGGCCTCGCTTGTAAGAACTGTCAAACTCTGTTCCATCTATAAGTGTTCCGGCATAGTGAGTGCTCACAGTACTTGTCGCAGATGGCATTTCTCCAGAACCTTCAGTGATCACTTCATACTGTAAGCCCGAGGCTGTCACCTGAACTTCGGGACGTTTGGCATTTTCTGCCAAGAAGGCTTGCCCTGCTGCTGCATGCTCACCGGCAGCAGCTTGTTTGGCCGCTTCGAGGCGTTGTTGAATTTCGCCAAAGGCCGCATTAATTTCATCGGCTTCAACACGTAACTGGTCGCCATTAAAAGCGTCCTGAATTCCAGTTATGGCCGCATCAAGAGAGACTCCTTCAAATACTTGCTTGAGTTGATCGCCCATTTGCATACCGACACCGTAGGAGGCACGGGCCTCAACGGAGGAAAGGTCCAAATCTGACATTTGTAGTTCCTGATTGTGCGCTCTCTGCTAGAGAGCGATAGTGAATCAAACACGTGCTGGCTGGTTGCCCCAGCAGGTATTTGTCGAGAGCGCGACATATTGCCACAACCGCATCGCTTTCTCACCCCGGGCTACTCGTTGCGACCAGAAAATAAGCACCGCGGGGGGCTTCACCAGATGGCTTGCATTTAACACTCTCAGGAATTGCCTTTTATTGGTACGCTGTAAAATAAATGCACCAAATAAGTATGTACTATCGCTATAAAGCAGGCATATCTTCTATTTTAAAAATAGTTAACCAACAATTGCCAAGGTGTGGGCTTTTACTCTGAGTACGGTCTTGATGCTGAGATAGAATGCCAATGCAACTGGGCAAATGTTTGTGACAAAATTGCTTCCGGTCACCTGGATGCCGCACATATGCTTGCACCCATGATACTGACCACGACGCTGGGACTGGGCGGAAGATGTAGTCCCCTGCATACTGGACTGGCCCTCTCCAGCAATGGTGATGCAATCACCATGAGTAATGAGCTTACAAAAAAAAATTTAAAATATAGGGCGAAATTCCAGCTCATTGGATGCTGCTCGCTCTGCTTCCCAGCAATTGGCTAATTTAATCCAAAGCCGCCCAATATTGACTCTTGCCAATGTGCATCCATTTTCTACGGACAGCATTATCTTGCGTATGTGGTTGCGCTCAGGGGGCATAAACCCTGATCAAGATGTTCGAATTATCATACTTCCCCCAGAGCAAATGGTTGACAGTCCACGTCGAGGTATTATTGACGGCTTTTCGCAGGCGAACCATGGAGTACCCGAGCTTTTCAATATGGCATTGGATCAATAGTCGCAACGTGATACCAAATTCGGAATAACGCGCCAGAAAAGTTCTTGGAGAAACTCAATAATGGCACGCTCAAAATCCAACTACTCATTTAAGGCTTAGGCTTGCCTTAATGCGAGCAGCTGAATGGCTGGATATCATGGAAAACCGCTGTGAGGCTGCACAGATGCTCTCATCTAAGGAGTATCTCGATATTCACGAGACAGAAATATTACCTGCACTGTCAGGCGAGATGTGTTTTTCCGGGAACGATGATCCGTCCAAAACAAATTGCTTCCACCTTTTCTCTAGACACAGCAGTGGTTTTCCATGGAGGTCTGATGCCCATAAATTACTCGATCAGGTTGAGTTACAAATTGAACGCAAGCTGGCTTCTGATAAAAAACATGCCTTGATTCAGCAATGCTATCGACCAGACCTATATCGCAAGGCAGCCAGAGAGCTTGGCATACCCAGCCCTGACCTAGATCATAAAGTGATGAACAAACACAACCAACCTTGGAAAAGTGATGAAAGTTTGGAATTAGGCGCAGATTTCTGTCCGGAGTAGAGACAAAAAAACACAACAAAAGTTCTTAAAATCCCGTTGGCGTATTGAAACGAATCTGCAATACTGCTCGCACCTTGAGTATTTACCCTACCCTGTTTATATGACCTACTGCCTGGCAATACAGCTCGACCAAGGCTTGGTATTTTGTTCTGATTCAAGAACCAATGCTGGCCCCGACCGCGTAAGCACATACAGCAAAATGCACCGCTTTTCTGTTCCCGGCGAACGTCAGCTGGTCATGCTTGCTGCCGGCAATTTAGCAACCACCCAGGCTGTAATGGCGACACTGGAACGTGACATAAAAGAAGGTGCCGAGCTCAATCTTCACACACCTGATTATGTCTCCGATATTGCCGACTATGTTGGTGAGTTAAGTGTCAAAACCCAGCAAAAATATGCCGATAGCGGGCCTGAGTCAGGGTTTAACGCTGAGGCAACTTTCATCTTGGGTGGCCAGATTAAGGGGCAAGAGCAGGAGCTATACTTGATATATGCCGAAGGGAACCATATTACTATTTCTGGGCAATTTCCCTATCTTCAAATAGGTGAAACCAAGTACGGCAAGCCCATCCTTGATCGCATTATTCGCCCAGACACTAACCTTGAAACCGCGATGCGATGCGCGCTGGTTTCAATGGATTCAACCATGCGCAGCAATGCCACAGTCGGGCCTCCTATCGAGTTGCTCTATTGCCCAAAAGATCTTATGGAAAAATCTGGCAACTACCGCAAGTTTGCGGAAAACGATGAGTATTTACTTAAATTGCGGGAAGCATGGGATGTGAATATTCACAAGGCCTTTAATGATTTGCCTGAGCTAGAAGAATTATAAACCGCTCTACAAACTGCATTTTGCGCTTGACCTGTGGTGTAACGACAAAGGGATATGTATCCCGCAAACCACTACTTCGATTGATTTCATTGAAAGCCACACTCAAGTCTGCCCAGGTTTGAATCCTGCTCTCAAGCGGGACTTCCATTGGCGAAAAATCTACCAACCCGTTTGCGTAAGCCGATTCAAGTGCATCGTGAATCAGAAGATAGTGCGCCCAGGTTTCTGCCCAATCCTCCAATGGGTGCGCTGAAGAATAAGCGCTAATGTAATACTCTCGCCAATTCTCTATTGGCCCAAGTTGGTAATGACGTTCCAGCGCGGCTTGATAGTCCTGACTCGGGTCCCCGAATAGAAAAATAAAATCCTCAAGAAGCTGTCCCTGTGGATTCTGCAAGAACCAAAAATAGTGGCCTGACTCATGTCTTAAATGGCCGAGGAGCGTTCGGTAAGACTCATTCATGGCGACTCTTATGGACTCTCGCGCCGCATCATCGGCCTCAATCGCATTGATTGTAATAACCCCACCGGCAAAGCCCGTCGCAACAAAGGACTCAGGGTAATGATTAGGGGCACTGCGCTCATCCTCAATCAAATCCAGCAGCAGGCCTTTTTGGGGGTCTTCAAAACCGCTCTTTACCGGCAGTCTTAAGACTAACAATCCATAAAGAAGTCTCTTTTTTGCCACTTCGAACTGGCGCCAGCGATCCAGGTTATCCGGTCGCTGCAAGTTCGGGATGGTGCGATTGAAACTGCACCCGAAACACAGCTTATTTCCGTCATTGGCCGGCTTTAACCAGTTACAAACATTGTAATCAGCTCGATTAGAGCAAAATTCATAATGTTGCGAACCAAAACTGAGGTTAGATTGGCCTGCTTCCTGAAATTGGCCCTGGCTTGTTTCCCAGCCGCTGATCATCTGCATGCTGTATGGCTCAAACCCAAGTTTGGCCCCACAGGCAACACACTGAAGACTGTCAAAGAACACTCGACGTCCACACAGACAATAAAACTTTTTCATGAGTTTCTCGCGCCAGCCTCACTGGGTGGCAAATAACTGGTTCCTATTTGGAGAACCAGCTCTGGTAGACCAGAAAATTTAGTTTGCTGAGTTGTTCCTGGAATACATCAATGTACTTGTGTAATTTTTCCAGGCTCATCCTACTGGCCTCGAAACGCGTCAGCTTTCTTCCCATACTCAACAACAATTTTTCTATCTGCGCATGATTGCGCAGGGCTTTGGAGTTTTTGCGAACATCCGTAAGGCAGTAAGAAATACTGCGGGGGAAATTCTGGTCGCCAAACACAAAGTTAATCACTTCATCTGCATCAACAAGTGGGCCTATCTCCCTGCGATACGCGGTCACTGCCGACAACGATTTCAGCAGGTGCCCCCATATCCAGGTACTGGCTTCTTCCCCTCCAGGCTTACTGTCCATAGCCGTCATGACCGCAACGTCTACGACCCGACTGGTCATATCGGCCCTTTCCAGACTGCGCCCCATGCGCATAAAGCGATAAGCGTGATCATGTGAGAGATTGGCGCTAATCAATCCGTAGATCTGTGCTGACATGGCTAACACTTGATCGAGGAAATCAAGACGGGACTGACGTGCCTTTACTTTATCGGCATTGGCGTTCACATAAATATACAACTCGTTTACCAATTCCCAGCACTGTTCGGGCAATACATCACGGGTTGTACGAACATTCTCGCGAGCAGCTTTCACTGAAAATCGGATTGAACTGAAATTATCCAAATCCGCAATCAAAAACTTGCAAACATTGCGCTCATTGTAGTTTTTATATCGATTATCAAAAGCTGAATGGCCATCGATTATATCAATCAGACTGCCCCACCCTGGCTCTGAACCTCTGGGAATATCCAGAATAAACTGGGTGTAAGCGTAGGTTAGTCGGGCAGTGTCTTCGGCACGCTCCAAATAACGCGCCATCCAATACAGCCGTTCTGCAACGGAGCTCAACATCAATTAATCTCCCTGGCGTTAATCTTAGCGGTACCCATCACTTGCGCGGCTCCACAATCCAGGTGTCTTTACTGCCTCCACCCTGCGAAGAGTTGACCACCAAGGATCCCTCACGCATGGCAACTCTTGTCAGTCCGCCCTGGGTTACCCAGGAACTTTTACCCTGCAAGATAAATGGACGCAGATCCAAATGTCTTGGGGCAATACCGCCATCAACGTATGTGGGTGCAGTCGACAGGGAAAGCGTCGGTTGCGCTATATAATTTCTGGGATTTTCTTCAATCAGCTTGCGGAACTTATTGTGATCCCTCTTGCTGGCATGCGGACCGACCATCATGCCGTATCCGCCGGATTCATTTGCAGGCTTAACTACCAGTTTTTCAATATTCTCCAAAACATAATCCCTGTCTTTTTCAATCATACAGAGATAGGTTTTAACGCTATTAATCAGTGGTTTTTCTTTTAGGTAGTAGCGAATCATCTCAGGCACAAATGCGTAAACCACTTTATCGTCTGCCACGCCACTTCCCGGCGCATTGGCGATAGCCACATTCCCTTTGCGCCAGCTACGGATAATCCCCGGAACGCCTAACGCCGAATCTTCCCGGAAAGCTTCAGGGTCAATAAACTCATCATCAATGCGGCGATAGATAACATCCACACGCTGGGGGCCATCGACCGTACGCATATAGACACATTCGTCTTTATCAACAAACAGATCTGCTCCCTCGACTAACTCTGCGCCCATTCCCTGTGCCAAGAAAGCATGCTCAAAATAGGCCGAGTTATAAATTCCAGGAGTGAGAACAACCACACAAGGCCGCTTGCGATCACGCGGGGAAAGCGATGCAAGCGTGCTGTAAAGTTTTGAGGGGTAATCATCCACAGGGCGAACGCTGTAATTTTTGAACAAGTCAGGCAGTACGCGCTTGGTAACCTCGCGGTTCTCAATCATATAGGACACACCTGAGGGCACGCGCAGATTATCTTCAAGGACATAGAAGCTGCCGTCTTCATCTCGAATCAGATCGCTTCCACAAATATGCGCCCAAACCCCATATTTCGGACGAAAACCAATACAGGGTTTTTTAAAATCCTTGGATTCAAGTACAACCTCGGCAGGAATTAAGCCGTCTTTCAGTATTTTTTGTTCGTTGTATACATCATTGATAAAGGCATTTAACGCCCTGCTGCGCTGGGTTAACCCCTGACGAACCATTGCCCAGTCACTTGACTTGATCAATCTTGGAATAATATCGAAGGGCCATGCACGATCAATGTTCTGACCTTGGGAATAGATGGTAAAAGAAATACCCATTTCCTTGATCGATAGCTCTGCTGCGTTGCCCCGCGCCACCATTTCACTGGGGGAAAGGCGACAAAAGTGATTCACAAGTTTACGAGCTACAGGTCTTGCCGTGCCTTTTTCGGTAATCAACTCATCAAAAAAACCTGACGACTGATATTTTTCCCAGCAATTTTTCATGAAACCCTTGCGTGTTTGTATAAGTGAAGTGGTCTCGCCCAACGGCTTTCGCATTGAGAGTATCCTTGCATATCATATCTGATAGCAAGTTGCATACCAGTAACATAGGCAAAGCCAAAGGCTCTGCCTAGTTAGTGTGAATTAGGCGGTCGAGTTTTAAAATGGGGATTCAGGAAGTGATTGGCTATCCGAAACGACTGAAAACCAATCAGCAACACGAAAAAATTATGCTCTTGAGCCTAATCCTTCACACCTGCCATTCGTAAAAAGGACATCATGGGGCACCACTTTGAAAATGCAGACTGCATCAGGTTAACCGCAACAAACACTGTTAGCCAAAGCCAATAAGAGCTTACAAAGTAAGCCAGCGCAACAGATGCCAACACGAACAGGCCGGCAATAAATCTTAACGCATCATTCACATTCATTTTTCTCTCCAACTGATTCAGTTTCATATTCTTTATATTAGATATTTCTAAATTAGTAAATACTAATATATAATCGCCAAAAATAGCAACAAAGACAAATACAAAAGTGCAACTGGATGTAGAAGAAATACTGGAAAATTCCGGGCAAGCCGGACAATTCCTAAAGTTATTAGCCAACCGAAATCGGCTAATGGTGCTTTGTTCTCTAATAGATGAAGAACTGTCTGTCTCTGAATTAAACGAACGAATTCCGCTCTCGCAATCCGCACTTTCCCAACATTTGGCCACTCTTCGCAACGCGGGCACGGTTTCTATTCGCAGGGAGGGACAAACTATTTACTATCGAATTCAAGACAATCGAGTCAAGCGAATGCTAGCAACATTGGCTGATCTTTTTTGTGAACCCAAATAATTAGGAGAACGATCACAATGAATATTTTGGACAAATTATTGGGCCGTCGGGCAGACTTCAAAGCAAATGAGACTATTCCGCCAGATGCGGTATGGGTCGATTGCCGTCAACTGGATGAATACCAGTGCGGTCATTTAGAGGAGGCCATCCATATTCCCCATTCTGAAATAAGCAATCGCCATGAAGAGCTCGACGTTGACAAAAATCGTCCACTTTATTTGTATTGTGCTGGGGGGAAACGAGCCGAAATGGCCAAAAAATGCCTTGAAGCGGAAGGCTACACGCATGTGGTCAATGTAGGTGGCCTTAAAGATGCTATAAAAAAAGCCGGAAAGACTGATTAATCCCTCGTTCTTTCAACAGTGCGTGGCAGCTTATGAAACAACTTGATGGACTGGTTCGATACTCCCTAAGGGGTCAACTGCCCCTGTGGATTTTTATAACAGCTCTGGTAATGGGTGCTTTTGCCCTTAAGTACACAGCACGGGAAGAAGAACCGCAGATCGTCGTCCCTGTCATTGACGTGTTTGTGGAAGCACCGGGATTAAGTGCTCACCAGATCGAAAGGCAAGTTACTACGCCACTGGAAAAACTTCTGGCCCAGATTCCGGGGGTTGAACATGTGTATTCCTCTTCAACCAACGGAATGGCCAATGCGACGCTGCGTTTTTATGTCGGCGAAGACAGGGAAGAATCCATCCTCAACACCTACAACAAGCTCTATTCGAATCAGGACAAAATCCCACCTGTTGTTAGTAACTGGATGCTTAAACCTGTTGAAGTAGAC
>JAURLY010000111.1 GCA_030830945.1 Gammaproteobacteria bacterium
CCAACGCCGAGAAGAACTGACGCTTTCGCTCTTCTCGCTGGGCTTCACGCCAGGGTAATAGGTTAATATCAGGCATCAGCTAATACCCCTCAAAGCTAGACCTGTCGCCACCAGCATTGATGAGGCAATCTGTTTAAGCTTGTCTTCCTTAATTTTGTCGCCAAGCTTCATTTGAGAAAATGGATTACCCGCGATAACCGGCAATTCCAAACGGGTCTCTGCTAGGTCAGCAATTGCTCCTTCACCAACCACACCGCCGGCTAATACCAGACAATCCACATGATTATAGGTGGACGAAGAGTAGAAAAACTGGAGCGCCCGGCTTATTTGCTGAATTAGCGAGTCATAGAAGGGCGCCAGCACTTCATCCTGATAGTCTGCAGGCAAACCACCTTCCGCTTGGGCAATGTTGGCCTCTTCCGCTGAAAGCCCATACCGGCGTTGAACTTCCTCGCTAAGCTGGGCTGAGCCAAAAGACTCTTCTCGGCTGTAGACAGTGGCGCCTTTCTCCAGAACATTAAATCTGAGCGTTCTGGCGCCAATATCAACAATCGCGATCAGGCTGTCACTGTCTTCTTCCATTTGCTCAGCAAGCAAAGGGTAAACCCGCTCGAGGCAAAAGGGCTCGACATCCACAATTTTGGGTTTGAGTTCTGCGATTTCAGCGATCTCTACCAGACTTTCAATAGATTCTTTACGACTGGCAGCCAGCAGGATCTGGGCTTGTTCACCATCTTCAGAGGTGCTCATCTTGGTAAAATCCAGAGCGACTTCTTCCAGTGAGTAAGGGATGTACTGCTCTGCTTCCATTAACAGTTGCATTTCCATCTCGTCTTCTGACAGATCACCAGGCATTTCGACCAAACGGGTAATAACAGAAGAGCTGGAAACAGCAAACGCAATATTTTTGGTTTTTGTACGACTGGCAACCACGGCTTTGCTGAGAACCTGAGCCAAACCAGGCGCATCTTCGATTTTTCCTTCTTTTAGAACACCCGCAGGAATGGGCACCACTTGGGCAGCTATAAGCTTGAGCCCTTTAGAGGTAGACTCCAGCTCAACTAGTTTTAGCGTAGCTGTGCCAATATCAACGCCAATAACCGCGTTGTTACCGGCACCAATCAACTCAGCCAGGGCTGCTGGTAATTTCATCAAGAAGCCTCCACGCCCAATTTCAAAAACAGGCCAGGATTCACAGTCATTGACTGCATCCTCAGATATAATGACCTCAACAGATAACTTATAGTCATCATGTCTTCACGATTTCGAATACTGAAACCGCTTTTCAAACTAGGCTTTATGCTCGCATGCATTGGTTTGTCCGGTGCTGTAGCCGTCATTCTCTATCTCGCTCCCGCACTACCGTCCGTAGAACAGCTTCGCGACGTCAAATTGCAAACTCCGCTGAAAGTATTTTCGGCGAATGAAACACTGATCGGCGAATTTGGCGAACAAAAACGAACGCCCATTACCTACAACGAAATACCCGAACAGTTTATTTATGCAATCCTCTCTGCAGAAGACGACAACTTTTTCAACCATTATGGGGTGGACCCACTTGGATTATTGCGCGCCGGTTCACAAATTTTAACGAGCGGGCAAATTCAATCCGGTGGCAGCACCATCACCATGCAGGTCGCCAGAAACTTTTTCTTGAGCCTGGAACAAACTTTTACCAGGAAATTCAATGAGATTCTTCTGGCTCTTGAGATAGAGCATGAACTATCTAAAGAAGAAATTCTAGAGCTTTATGCAAATAAAATTTACCTTGGAAAGCGCGCATATGGCGTCCAGGCAGCTGCAAATATCTATTACGGTAAAGATATTAGAGAGCTGAATCTGGCCCAACTAGCCATGATTGCCGGCTTGCCTAAAGCGCCATCTGCCTACAATCCCATAAACAACCCGTCCAGGGCACTGGAGCGTAGAGACTGGATACTTGGGCGAATGCGCCTGTTGGGCTATATCACGGAACAGGAGTTCCGATTGGCTATTTCTGAACCCATCACTGCCGAGGAACACGGCTCTGTTATTGAGGTTCAGGCGCCTTACGTCGCCGAGATGGTTCGCTCAGAAATGGTCAGCCGCTATGGAACTGCAGCCTATGAAGACGGTTACGAAGTCAGGACAACTATTGATACCAGACTGCAAGAAACCGCCGATATTTCGGTCAAGCATGGGCTAATGACCTACGACCAGCGACATGGCTACCGCGGCCCTGAAGCCCGCCTGGAGCAAATCGACCTGCAGGACACTGAGCAATTGCAACAAGTGCTGTCCTCCGTTGACTCCGTTTGGGAGCTGGAGCCCGCAATTGTTATTTCCGTTGAAGAGCAAAGTGCCAATGTCTATATAAAAGGTTCTGGCATGCATACCCTTGAATGGCAAGACGGTTTATCGGATGCTCGCCCATATCGAACACAAAGCTGGGTAGGCGAACCTCCACAATCGGCATCGGATGTTGTTTCACCGGGCGATCGCATCAGGGTTCGACTTATCGATGGAAACTGGCAATTGAGCCAGGTTCCAAACGCACAGGCTGCCCTGGTTGCACTTGACCCTAAAACTGGCCAAATACGTGCGCTCCAGGGTGGTTTTGATTTTTACTACAACCGATTTAACCGCGTAGTCTCTGCCAAACGCCAGCCGGGCTCTAACCTGAAGCCGTTCCTATACACCTCCGCTTTGGAAAAC
>JAURLY010000112.1 GCA_030830945.1 Gammaproteobacteria bacterium
AAGGCAATATTTTGTGGTGTCAGGGACATAGCCGATGCAATAACTACCGCGTGCCCCAGTCTGTCTGGATGCTCCAGTGCCCAGCGCATGGCCTGCATGCCACCTAGACTGCCACCGATAACTGCCGCCCATCGATGGATGCCAAGCGCATCTGCCAACTGACGCTGTGATTCTACCCAGTCGCGAAAACGAAGCTGGGGAAAGTCCGGCCCCCAATGTTTACCGGTATCCGGGTTAATGGTGTTGGGGCCGGTACTGCCATGACATCCACCGAGATTATTGGGGACTACGACAAAAAAATTGTTGGTATCGATTGGCTTGCCCGGGCCAATACAGGAATCCCACCAGCCCGGTTTCTCTTCTGGATTTTCCCCATGGTAGCCTGCGGCATGATGGTTGCCACTTAACGCATGACAGATCAAAACGGCATTGGTTTTGTCCGCGTTGATTTTTCCGTAGGTTTCATAGACCAGATCATAGCCATTAAGCACACGTCCACAGGCAAGCGTTAGTGGCTCGCTAATGTGAATTTTTTCTGGTGTGACCAAACCGACTGAATCGGCTGGGTATTGCCTTGCCATATGACTCTGGATTCTGGCTATTTAATTGTGGCGCAGTGTACTGGTTGATGCTGTCCTGTGCCAGAAGCAGCATGATTGGGATAATTGCTCCAGAAGCTAAAAACCAATAACCAGACTGGGCGCCAGGCCGGTGCCCTGTGCGAGGTTTGTTGTAATTATTTGCAGGATGTTGATCATCATGAAGAGCAATAAAGGAGACAAATCAATACCGCCCATTGGGGGAAGAACTCTCTGCAGTGGATAGATGATCGGTGCCATTAACTGCTCGATGAGTGTCAAAATCGGGTGCTGTACACGCACGCCACCGAGCAGTGCGGCAAAGCTCATGATAATAAGAATAATCATGCCCCAAAAGACTATGGTCAAAAATAACTGGAATGTTCCTATGGCGGCCCAGGCAAGAGCCGTGACCGGATCAATTAGCTGCGAGTAAAAAATCAGGCAGGAAATTTCAATAATTAGAATCTGGACGATGATTACCCACAAAATTCCAGCCAGATCAAGGCGGCCCCATTGCGGGATGATTTTGCCCAAAAGCCAAACAGGCTTCTGGGTGATTTTCACAGTAAATTGGCTAACCGGGTTGTAGTAGTCGGCACGGCTGGCTTGCAGGAACACACGAAGCAGAGCAAAGAAGACATATAAGCCTCCGATAGTCTGGATCATGTAGCTCAATATTTGTTGGCTGGCGCTCACGTCTTTAGTCTCCGAATTCTTTTGCCATTTCTGCGGCACGCTGGGCGCAGTGTTTCATTGCATTTTGCACGGTCTTTGGAAGCTCATCCTGATTGAAACTCTGCAAGGCCGCATGGGTTGTCCCACCTTTGGATGTCACGTTTTCGCGCAGCTGGCTTAGGCTGTCTGTGCTTTCCTGCGCCAATGTACCGGCGCCAAGACAGGTTTGAATAGCCAGTTTTTCAGCAACTTCCCGACTCAAGCCCATTTCCACAGCTTTCTCGGTCATGAGTTCCATAAGATAAAAGAAATAGGCTGGCCCGGAACCAGAAAGTGCAGTGACGACATCAATGTCTTCATCGGTATTTACCCACTGGACAATACCCACGGCAGACATAATTTCTTCAGCCTGGGCTTTTTGCTGCTGGGTAGCATGATTGTTTGCGTAAAGTCCTGATGCGCCTTTTTGAATGAGCGAGGGCGTGTTGGGCATACAGCGAACTATGGCGCGATCACCAAACCAGAGCTGTAGGGACTGCATGGAAATTCCAGCGGCAATTGAGACCACCATGGCATCGGGCTTCAAACGCGGTGCCAGATCCTGGGCGACCTGTTTTAATATTTGCGGTTTTACTGCCAGTACGACTACATCTGCCTTATTTGCCTTTGTGGCATCGGGATAAATGCCCAGTGAGCTACCATCAGGAACCGTGTTTTTTAGTTTTTCACGCTGTTGCTCTGATGGGTCGCAGGCCAAAATACTGCGGGCGGGATAGCCCTTGTTGATTAGGCCACCGATCAGGCTGGTCGCCATGTTGCCGCTGCCTATAAAGGCGATAATAGGTGAACTCATTGTTTATTTTCGATCGCTGTAAATTAAGGAGTGGACCTGTGGCGCGAGAGTTTAGCAGGTTGAGCCACCTATTTTTTAACATCCTCAAGGGGCTCTTCGTTAAGTATTCGAACTTCTCGTTGTGGGAATGGAATTTGGATGCCGTGTTCGCGCAGAACTTCAAAAATCATTAATAGCAAGTCACCGCCAACCCGGTTCTTGCCATCATCAATTCCTTCCATCCAGAACTCAACGAACATGTTGACTCCTGAGTCTCCAAAGCTATCTATTTCACAGTCGGGGCGCATTTCAAATGGCAGATCATCTCCACTCATTACTTGCGGGTGGCTGGCGACTACTTCTTTGACTATTTCTACCATGGCGCGGATATCTGTTGCATAGGCAACAGAGAAATCCACCCGGTAGCGTTGTTTAGGATCCTTGTGCGACCAATTGACGAAGGTCGATGAGATAAACATCTCGTTGGGCACCACGATATCTTTTCCGTCGTAGGTTTCCAAAGCGATAAAACGCATTTTAAATTCACGAACAAAACCGGTTCGGCCATCTTCCAGCTCAATGTAATCGCCTATGGTGATTGAGCGATCCATCAGGATAATAATTCCGGAGATGAAATTGGATGCAATGGATTGAAGGCCAAAACCCAGACCCACACCGAGGGCGCCGCCAAAGACAGCGAGAGCCGTCAGATTAATCCCCATCATATTGAGCAGAAGAATGGCAATAATGCAGAACAGGCCTACTTCAAAAAGTTTTGCAAAAACTTCCCGGGTAGGGACATCCAAGGATTCCTGTTTGCGAATGATGGACTGACCAACGTCGTTGGATGAACGACCCAGCCAAAACAAAACGGTGCCAAAGAAGGCAACCCTGGCTAGACCGTAAGCCGAAATAGAGATATTGCCGACGCTTATAGAGATGGACTGGAGAACTATGGTGATGTCATCGAGCCAGCCAATAAGGTGCAAAAACAAAATTGGCAGTCCCGCATAAGTGAATATCACACCGAGGATTTTGTGTCCGACAAACTTGTCTATCAGACTTTTAAAGAAAGTAAGGACAGCAATGGTCAATGCTGCCGTTAGAATCCAGTTTTGTTCGAGCAGAATCTTGCTGGCCTCAGTACCAAATTTAAGGAGTAGAATTGCACACAGCGGAAACACAATTCGATCAATCTGGAACATGGCTTTGCGCATCGGGTGCGACTCGGCTGTTGGTTCGGTGGTCACCAGTGGGGACGACTTGCGTATTTTGAGCGCAATCCAGTAGGCGAAGGTGTAAATCACCAGAATGACGCCAAACTGCACGTAGCTGTCCACTTGCCAGATATCGTTAAAGATATTCATGATTTGTTCTTGAAATTTATCGGCAAGTTCCTGAATGCGCATGGTTATTCCCCTAAAAGGTAATTACAGCAGTTGGCTTTATTGGCAGGACATTGGGTAAATCGATTATTGGCCGTAATTATCTGGGAGTTTGCGGTTAAAGCAAATGATTCCCGGGAAGATAGCGGATATTTAATGGCGTTCACCAAAAATATCTGTACCTATTCGAACCATGGTGGATCCAGCGGCAATTGCCTCCTCCAGATCCGAAGACATTCCCAGAGATAAAGTGTCACAGTCAGGAAATTCTTGCTTAAACTCCTGAAACTGTTGTTGGGCCCGTTGGCATGTTTCTAACCTGGCAGCAGAATTTTCCTGTGGCGCAGGGATAAACATCAGTCCTCTGAGGCGGAGCCTGGGTAAGGTTTCAACCAGTTTTCCCAGCGCTAAAGCTTGCTCCAGGACAATGCCAGACTTGGATTCTTCTTCGTCAAGGTTGATTTGTATGCATACATTGAGAGGCGACATATCCTCCGGACGCTGGTCATTCAGACGCCGGGCGATTTTTTCCCTATCCAGTGTCTGAACCCAATCAAAGCTTTCCGCAATACTGCGGGTTTTATTGCTTTGGATTGGCCCGATAAAGTGCCAAATAACGTCCCTGGTCTGGATATCCTGAATTTTTTGAAGAGCATCTTGCAGATAGTTTTCGCCAAAATCGCGTTGGCCACTTTCCAGGGCAGCATAAACGTCTTCCACGGGCTTGGTTTTGCTGACAGCAATTAGTTGTATGCTTTCCGGGTCTCTTCCTGCGTTTTTGGCAGCAAGTGCTATTCTGGCTTTTACTGATGTGAGATTTTCGGCTAGTCTGCTCATTGAAAGATAATTAATTACTTGCTGTCACTCCTGCCAGAAATATAACGAGGATATTGTCGATGGATATTACCGAACTTTTGGCCTTTTCTGCCAAACAGGGCGCTTCGGATATTCACCTTTCTGCCGGTATGCCGCCTATGATCAGGGTCGACGGTGAAGTACGCAAGATCAATATACCGGCATTGGAGCATAAGGATGTCCTGAGTCTTATTCACGACATCATGAATGACAAGCAGCGTAAAAACTATGAAGAATTCCTGGAAGCTGACTTTGCCTTCGAGATACCGGGCCTTTCCCGTTTCCGGGTAAATGCCTTTAACCAGAACCGTGGATGCGGTGCGGTATTTCGTACTATTCCCTCGAAAATCCTGTCGATGGAAGATCTGGGTATGGGTAATATCTTTAAAGAATTAAGCATGCAGCCGAATGGTCTGGTGCTGGTTACCGGGCCAACTGGTTCGGGTAAATCGACCACCCTGGCGGCAATGATCGACTACATTAATGACAATAAGTACGACCATATCCTGACTATTGAAGATCCTATCGAATTTGTTCACAAGAGCAAACGCTGTTTGGTGAATCAGCGTGAAGTGCGTCGAGATACCCTTAGTTTTGATAACGCTTTGCGCTCCGCGCTGCGGGAAGATCCCGATATTATCCTGGTGGGTGAAATGCGTGATTTGGAAACGATTCGACTTGCCATGAGTGCAGCTGAAACTGGCCATCTGGTGTTTGGGACAC
>JAURLY010000113.1 GCA_030830945.1 Gammaproteobacteria bacterium
AGCCCCTTATGGGGCTTTTTTGTTGTGCGTGTCAGGTTTGTCGGCTTTGCTTTCCATCTCGACGGTGGCCAAAATGCTGTTGGCTTGGTTGTCGCTCAAATTGAAGGCTTTTTTCATTTGCTCAAGCCGCGCAATTTCAGCACCAATCTCGTAGTAGCGAGATTGCACTTTGTTCAGGGCATCGGTTTTTTCATTGGCGCCCGCACGAAGCTTTTCAATTTCGTTATTACAAGCAAGCTCTGCGACGACCAACTTTTCAATTTCCAGTTCGGTCTGCGAATTTTTCTCTTTGCGCTGGGCCAGCTCCTGATTGAGTGCTTGCCATCGAAGAGACAGTAGCTGTTCATTGAGAAGACGTTCTTCTTTTTTATATTCCCGATACTTTTCTGCTGCCTGGGATTGACGTTCCAGACGCTGTAGTTGTCTGCCCAGTTCTTCACGCAGATCGGTTAGACGCTCAAGATTTTCACGCGTGCGACGAATACGGTTTTCTGTGTCTCGGCGGCGTTCTTTATATTTGGATATGCCTGCCGCTTCTTCGATATAAACACGGAGATCTTCAGGCTTGGCTGTGATCAGGTTAGAGATCATGCCCTGTTCAATAATTGAATAGCTTCTGGGGCCAAGACCTGTTCCCAGGAAAATATCAGTGATGTCTCGTCGACGACAGCGGGATCCGTTCAGGAAATAATCAGACTGCCCTTCACGGGTAACCCGCCGGCGTACCGAGATTTCGTTGTAACCAGCATACTCCCCTGTGATGCGGCCTGAGCTATTATCAAATACGAGTTCTATCGATGCCTGGCCAACAGGCTTGCGTCCGCCTGAGCCATTGAAAATGACATCTGTCATGGAGTCGCCGCGAAGTTGCTTGGCGGAAGTTTCCCCCATCACCCAACGGACAGCGTCAATCACATTGGATTTGCCACAACCGTTAGGGCCGACAACGCCAGCTAAATTTGAAGGAAAGTTGACCGTTGTCGGATCGACAAAGGATTTGAAACCAGCCAGCTTGATCGACTTGAGGCGCAATTTATGAAATCCCGGCGCTTGTGATTCTTGTAAGTAAACGAATGATTGTACAGTTTTACGGGCCCTTGGAAAGCCTCTTGCCACTATTCAATTAATTCGTCGATTGTAAGGGAAATTGGTTCATCAATATCAGACGGGGTTACCGGCCCTACAAGCACCTGATAATCTCCCGACTGGGCGTTTGGTGTTCCGCTGTAACTGAGTCGTGCGACCAGCTCCAGCTGTTCAAAATCTCCCAGTGACCGCCCCTGCACCATTAGATTTGAATCATCCATGGTCACTCTGGATGGCAGTGAACCCGCCATCATCCGCAGCGCGGCTAAAGGCATGGGCGAACCACCATATTGACGCGCGAAAACAAACACCACGTCGTTAGGCGCATAATCAATTCCTTCACCAAGACTGACCTCAAGCTCCAGGCTTGTTTGCCCGTTGGATGGGTTAAGCCCTTCATCGCCATTTCCAGCAATCAACCCCCCAGCTATCTCCGCCTGTTCAATACTGTTTCGCAAAGATTGGGCTGCTGGCGAATTAGGTGGCATATTTTGCAAAGCTCGCCCCCAAAAACGAACCGCCGCCTCAAATTGCTGTGCCCGGTATGCTGATATCCCCAGAATACCCAGAACAGTCGTATCATTCGGGTTATCTGCCAATACCACATCAATATAGTTTCGAACTTCCTGGCTCAACGCATACTCATCTAAAAAAAAGCGTGCTTCGGCCATTCGGGAATAGAGAGTCGTGTCTTCTGGTCGAAGGGAAGAGGCTTGCTGAAATGCATCCAGCGCTCCCTGGAAATCCTGGACATCCATTCGCATTTCGCCAAGCAGGTACCAATACTCTTCATCGTCAGGGTTTTTTTCAACGAAAGATTCCAACTGACCAAGCAATCCAGAATTCAAACTCTCAACCGAGGTCGACGGGTTCATGGCAACCGCTTGCATATCCTCAAGCAATTGAATTTCGTCTATCGCCCCTTGCTGTTGGTAGATCAACACAGATAATAGTGAAATAACAAAAACCAGCCCTATCAGCCAGTTTTTACCGCTTCGATTTTGCTGTTTGTACAGCGGGAGAAGCAGTACAAAGAACAGTAAAGCAGTGAGACCAGTAAAGGCCCATATGTAAAACCAATACATCAATGATTCCCGGTCTGGTCGTTAATAAATTCGTCGTCTGCTGACTTTAGATCGTCAGGAACATTGGTAGCCGCATTGCGAGTAGCTGAACGAACCACAAAAAATATCACCAACAATCCAATAAAGAACAGCACTGCCGGAATGACCCAAACCAGCAAGGTTTTTCCCTCAACAGGTGGGTTGTAAAGAATGAAATCCCCATATCGATCGCGCATGTAATCACGAATTTCCTGATCACTGCGGCCGTCTTCAAGCAGAATGAGAATTTCTCGCCTAAGGTCTTCCGACACCGGCGAATCAGATCCTGCCAGACTCTGGTTCTGGCACTTGGGACAACGCAGTTCCTCTGTCAGGGAGTCATAGCGTTCACGGATCTCTTCACTACTGAATTCGTGGACATCAATAACTGCAACTGCGCCTAAGCTAATCAGCATCAACGAAAGTACAGCCAGACATTTTAAGAACAATTTAGGCATCAGAATCACCCTCCGGTTCTTCTGCAACCAGACGTTCATAGACAGGCCCCATCCTCGCCCACTCCTTATCATCGACGATGCCTACTTTCTTGTAACGGATAAATCCCTGCGCATCGATGACATAGGTTTCCGGAGCTCCATAAACACCAAGGTTTATGCCCAATCGCCCATCCCGATCAACAATATGTAATTCGGCGATATCCCCATATTGGTTTAGCCACCGAATCGCGGCGTCTTTAGGGTCTTTATAATTAATTCCGACGATGCGAACACCACTTTCTGCGAGTTCTTTAAGGAAAGGATGTTCTGCCCGACAGGCAATGCACCAAGAGCCCCAAACGTTTACCAGTGTTACTTCACCGGTTACCAGCGCATCTCGGTTTATACTTTCTCCCTCAAGCGTCAGTAGTTCAAACTCAGGAAATGGCCGGTCAATCAAGGCCGACGCCAGTTCACTGACCGGCCGTTCTTTCCGCACTTGCAAGGCATAAAAAAAGAAGCTGGCTACCAGCACAAAGAGAACCAGCGGCAAAAAAACCAATAGCTTCTTCACGATTTCACCTCACCATCCCGGGCAACTGCGC
>JAURLY010000114.1 GCA_030830945.1 Gammaproteobacteria bacterium
ATATTCAGGCAGACATGGAATGCTTTCATTCAGAAACCAGTTTTGATTTGGTCTTTTCCAATGCCAGCATTCAGTGGTGTGATCTGGAAGCGGTTATACAAACGGCTAACCAGTGTTTGAATCCCGGCGGTTTATTTGTCTACAGCAGTTTTGGTCCAGGCACGCACCGGGAAATAGCGCGCGCCTGGAATATGGCGCAACCGGGGAAAGTTCATCATATCGATTTTCTGGGCGAATCTGATCATTTATCTGCACTTGAACAGTTTGATTTCGAGATGCTCAACCATAGACGCCAATTGATTGCGCCGCAATTTGACACCACTCACTCACTGCTCTACTCGATTAAGCAGACAGGGGCTACTAACGCATCATTGTTACGAGACAAAGGCCTGCTTAGCCGCGAGATCTATGCCCGTTTTCTGGAATATCTGGGGCAAACTTCCCCGCTCAAATTGAGCTACGAAACGCTTAGCTTTGTCGTTCGCAAACCTGATTAACATTTTCCATGAACGGTTTTTTTATTACAGGCACTGACACAGAAATTGGCAAAACCTACGCCTGTGTCAGCCTGATAGAGCACCTAAAGACGTATGGCTATCGTGTTGTCGGATTAAAGCCCATTGCCAGCGGCTGTAAAATTGTGGATGGGCAATTACGCAATGACGATGCCATGAAGCTCATGCAGTCGGCAAACGTTGAAATGGAGTACTCACTCGTAAACCGCTATGCCTTCAAACAACCGGTTTCGCCACATCTGGTCGCTGCCGATATGGGCGAAACCATATCGGCAGACCTGATAAAGAAGGATATTCAGCACGCCGTATCCTCGGCTGATATTTGCATTGTGGAGGCCGTTGGCGGATGGAAAGTGCCACTAGGGCAACTGGGCAGCAATAAAAGCTTTGATGTCGAACAGCTGGCTTTGTATTTAGAGCTTCCCGTCATCTTGGTTGTGGGGATAAAGCTGGGTTGCATAAACCATGCTTTGCTCAGTATCGAGAAAATACAAGCTTCAGGTGCCAGCCTTGTCGGCTGGGTCGCCAACTGCTGCGACCCTGAAACAGATCGTCCTCAAGATCAAATTGATAGCATCAGGGCTCGTACAAATGCGCCCCTGCTATGCACCCTGCCTTTTAATGCGGCTGCGGCTGAATGGTCATTACCAGATCTACCCTGACCTGATCTAATCAATCAGTTGTCCCTTGTCATCAATTTCAGGATAAGGCAGTTTTTTCCACTGATAGTAACGCTTTATTTTTGGATAGCCCCACTCAAAAGCCAGCCGCTTCATTTCGTCTTCCGACATAGAGGGCGTATCCAGCATCCCTATATCTTGGCGCTGCCGGATGGCCTCAGCCAGTATTAGGGCGCAAGCGACTGATACATTGAGCGATTCCACCAAACCCAGCATCGGCACATGAAAATGGATATCAGCCAAATCCTTGGCCTGCGCACTGGGGCCCGTTATTTCCGCGCCCATCAAAATAGCCGTTGGTCGGGTGAAGTCCACTTCGCGGAAGTCGACTGATTGCGCTGAAAGATCAGCAACACATAACTGCATACCCTGCTCTTTTGTCACTTCCAAACAAGATTCCAGCGAACGGTGCTTTACCAGCTCAACCCATTTATGGGTTCCCTGAGTGGTGCCGGCGAATCGCTTTTGCTTAAACCCTTCGGGGATGACTGCATGCATGCGTGGCAAACCCATGGCATCGCAAGTCCTTCGGATTGCAGCCATATTCCTGCCTTTGTGAATATGGTCAGCGATGACAGTGAGATCTGGCTGACGTTTCTCTAGTACAGCACGGAATTTTTTATAGCGTTCAGGCGTCATTTCAACCGTTATATCTAAAGTTTTCGCAAACTCAATTCGGAAGTATTGAACTTAAGTATTCCCTTGGCGGAGTCCATCTGTAATTGTCCATCCTTGTCGACACCCAGCAATTCGCCCCGATGCTCATTTGTGCCATCAAACAGTCTCACCTGCTCATTTATAAAGCAGGCATTTTGGTTCCAGTAATCAGCAAAAGGGGCAAAGCCTGATTGCGGATAGAGATTAAGCATTTCCTGGGCATTGATAATGATTTCCGCTACTAACTGATTGCGAGAAACCTTGTAACCAAGGTCTTTAAGATCAACTGCGGGCTGATCAATGTGCTTTCGATCTTCCTTATTCAAATCCAGATTTAGGCCAACACCCATAATCACCTTGAGCTCTCCATCCGCTTCACCCGAGGCCGACACCAGCAGCCCTCCAAGCTTGCGCCCATTCGCGACGATATCGTTTGGCCATTTAAGTCCGGCCTCATGAACACCTAGCGAGGTCAAGGCACTGTGAACAGACACAGAAAACGCCAGACTCAGCCCGGAAGGATTTTGCGGCCAGGCTTGATAGACATGCGATAACGACATCATCAGGTTGCGATAAGGTGTAGAAATCCATTGGCGCCCCCGTCGGCCTTGCCCAAGCAACTGGGTTTCCGCTACAGCCACACCCAACTTACCAGAAACCTGTGGTTTGCCAGCCAAATGCGCATTGGTGGAGTCGAGTGTCGAAAATACCTCCAGATCTATCCCGGAGTGTGCAGATGGATCAATGTGATCAAGTATGTCGTCAGCGTCCAGCAGCTCAATATCTTTTGACAGGCGATATCCCTTACCAGCAGATGATTCAACAGGAATGCCTTCCGCCACCATACGATCTATCCGTTTTTTTATCGCAACACGCGATATCCCTAGCTGCTCACCTAATGCAGTACCGGAATGTACACCGGGTTTCGCCAGTAGCTTTATAAGTGGATCGGGGTCAGACACCGACACTCCCCTCCATGATTCAGAATGGTTGAATTATGGAGAGGAGGAAGGTCTGTGAAAAGGTTTTACTTTTGAAAGATACTCTTAATTGGCACAGTTCTGGTAAATCGGAAAAAGGCGCGCACGTTCCAGACGCATACTGGCGATTAATTCATCACCTAAATCATTCAGGCTATGCTCCAAAGATTCAAAGCTGGAATGGCGGAAATCCAGTTTTCCATCAATTATATAAGCCGCCAGAAACCTGTTTAGTTTGCGTGTAAGTTGATTACTTTTTGCACGCGTACCATTCACGTCCATAACTTGTTGCGCATTTAAACTGGCGCTATGTTTTAGATAGCTATACAGCTTTACATTCTTTTCCATAAGATAGCTATGCCAGACTTTTTTAAACGCCAGAAGAAAGCCCTCCAAAGAAGTATCATCCCGGCTTTTTACGGCCAGTGATAAAACCTTGAAGTCGGCATAGATTTTGTCCTGATAGTCCTTTAGTTGATTTATGAGACCAGGGTGAAACTTCAAAGGCTCTCCTTTCTGAACCTCCCTTCCCGCAGTCGCGACTTTACGCGATCGGTTAAATACAAACATACAAATACCCCATAAAAGTTAGAAAAACGCTTGTCGTTGACCCTTTGTGAACTATTTAATTTTTTATGTTTTTGACAAGCGGATTCGATAGTAGCAACGCAATTTTGATTGACTACTCTACAGACCAAAAATCGTGACTTACCGCACGGTTTTTTCTATAAAGGTATTTTCTGCTTCATTCAGAAATTCATAAATTCGATGAAAAACTAAAGAACCCCACGATACCAAGGGCCACGAATGGCAAAGGTCACGCCGGGGGTTTGCACATTTGCAAACAACCAATTGCCAAAGAATGTCGCGCCAGCCCACTCAACGCTTTGATAATTGTCTACGGCGGAATCGTAGAAGTTAGCCTTTGTGCCTGGGTAGACTGAATCAATCACATCAATATCGCCTGCACTTAGGACAATACGATTTTCTGCAAAAGGAAAAATTTCACCTGAATGTGACAAACCAATTAGACGCTTGGGGTCAGAACCGCCATCCTCACAAAGAATAATTCCTCCACGTGGACTTATGGCGATATTGTCAGGCCCATCCACATCAGAGGCATTTGTGGATTCATACAACAAGGTCACCGTCTCGGCCTCAGGATCATGCATCCAAACCTGACCAAGCCCAGCTGCACCTCCATTTGTAGATACAAAGTAAATTTTTCCACCGTCTTCCCAGCAACCTTCCCCGCGTGAAAAATTAGCTGCATTCGGCGCCGAATCAAAAGGCCGGCCATTTTTGCCTTCCGGATCACCGACTTTCTCCCAACTTACCGGAAAAGTTTCGCCTGCCTGGTAGCCTTGACTCATATCCTTGCGAGACATGCTATCCACAATCATGGCACACAGCTCGCCACCATCTCTTAAAGGCTCCTCTTTGCCTCGACCACCTCGCCAATTGTGGTGTCCCGCACCGGGCTGCACATACTTATAGAATGCACTGGTTCCGGCGTCTTCGGTTTCATACATCACACCGGTGTTTGGATCGATGGCAACGGCCTCATGGGCAAATCGCCCGGCCGCTCTCACCGGCGCTGCATTACTAATCCCAAATCCCGGCACATCAAAAACATAGCCATGATTAAAGCCATCCTCTCGCTCGCCCCAAACATGGAAGGTTTCTTCACAGGTAACCCAAGAACTCCAAGGGGTAGGTCCTCCAGCGCAATTTCGAATAGTGCCACCCAGACTGGTATAGGAATTAACAAATTCACCCTTAACGAAATCAAACAACAGGTTGGTTGTTCCACCATACTCGTCACCGTTATAAATACCACCATCAACAAGGCACTGATTGCCTTCGCCGGCAGAGAGCTCATGATTACGTACAAGTGCAATGGTATTACCCTGCTTGGCAACCACGGCCATGCCATCATGATCAGTGGGTGTTGGACGTCCATCATCCAT
>JAURLY010000008.1 GCA_030830945.1 Gammaproteobacteria bacterium
CACTTTTCACGACCAGCATCACTCCGCCTTTCACTATAATTTTGCGACGCATTTTTCTATCTGGGATCGGCTCATGGGCACTTTGCACCCGGAATACGATCAGCTAATCCTTCGTTACCCAAAAAACACAGATGACCAAAAAAGTGAGTAATTACTTTCAGGGAAAAACAGTTCTAATTACCGGAGCTTCAAGCGGAATCGGTGAAGCACTATGCCGGGCACTGGCACGACAAGGCGCTAACCTGATTATGGTTGCCCGCCAAAGGGCGCCTCTCGATTCACTTGCCAATGAATTACAGGAGATGACTCAAGCCCAAGCCATCAGTCTGGATATCAGCGATGAACTGGCGGTTAACCAGCTGGCAAATAAGATCAACTTAAACGCCATAGATATTTTGATTAATAATGCCGGTATTGCCCATTGTGCGCGTTTCGAAGACCTGTACCAAACCGACTTTCGCTCGATGATTGAGGTGAATTATCTGGGGCAAGTATGGATGACAAGATTATTACTGCCCGTAATGAAGGAGAACGGCGAGGGTCAAATAATCAATATAGCTTCCATGGCTGGCGTGCTGGGCTTGGCCGGTTATACAGGCTATGGGGCAAGTAAGTTCGCCTTGGTCGGGTTTACCGAAGCATTGCGCAACGAACTTTCCGGAAGCAATATCGGTTTAACCCTGATTCTGCCCTCTGATGTCGATACTCCGCAGTTGGAACGCGAGGAAGCCGACAAGCCGACGGCAACCCGGGCTCTTTCGGGTAAGGTGAAACCACTTTCTGCCGATCACGCAGCCACCCAAATACTGGTCGCCATAAGAAAACGCAAACGCGAGGCCGTGGTTTCCCCCTTCTCTGGTCGTATACTTATGCGCCTGTGTCGACTGTTTCCCGGAATTAGCAAAACCGTTTTGGATGCCATAACACGGCCTCATAACCAGTAATGCGGACAAGAATTTAAACTGAGGGTTTAAGAATGAACAGGAAAGTACTTTGCAAGTTGCTACTCATATTTTCGGCTCTGGGCTTTGGTGTCTTATCAAATGCCGAACCAATCTGGATAGATGTACGTTCGGTTTCCGAGTACAACGAAGACCACATTGATGGAGACACCTTCATTCCTCATGAGCAGATTGTTCAACAGGTTAGCGAACTATTTCCAGACAAGTCATCTGAAATACATTTGTATTGCCGTAGTGGCGGTCGTGCAGGACGCGCCTTAAATGCCCTGGAGGAAGCAGGTTACACAAACGTGTTTAATGCCGGCGGTATTGATGATGCAAGAGAGCAGCGGGACCTAGACGGGCAAGAGTGAAAACTCAACCTTGATTAGTTTTAGAGCCAAGCTTGGGCTTGTTAACCCTGCGCAGGATCAAAATTTTCAATAGATAATAATTAGGCATGGATTAGCGATGAAAAAACTTCCATTGATCATTCTATCTGCCGTCGCTTTGGGCGTGATCGCCTCACCGGCCATCGTGGGTGTTTCGATTAAATCCAATTTACGAGACAGTATCGACAGGATTAATACGCTCACCGCTTATAGGGTAACTGAAGTTAGCTATCTTTCGGGATGGAGAAGCTCAGAAGCGACCTTTCAGGCCGAACTCAGGGGCATCAGCGAAATGGCTCAAGAACACCCCGAAATGGCCGAATTTTTTAATGCGTTCAAGGCAACAACAACTATTGATATTGCCCATGGACCTTTCCTTCCGGGAAAGGGTTTTGGTCTGGCTTCCTGGACCAGCTACCTTCATGATATTGAAAGCCTGAGAAACTATGTCGTATTGGATGAGGGCCAGTACTTGTTTGAAACGACTGGCTGGGTTGGTCTCAATGGCAACATCTATTTTGAGGAATTTGTTCCGGAAATCTTTTTTGTCGCCCCCTCAAAACTAAGTGTTCACTTTGATGGGTATACCTCAAAGGGTAGCACAGTAGATGGCTATACCACTTATGCAGGTGAGTCGGGCGACATGGAGATCTCCTCACCCCAGGGAAATCTACACATTGGGCCCTTTTCTCTTGACATGGATATGACCGCTACCCTGGATCAAGCGCTTTCAGGTGAACTTTTCGATTCTTCAATCTCTTTCAACATCTCGGAAATCAAGTTGCATGGTGCGCAATCTCTGGAGCTATTAAATCTGGCTATTTCGGGGGTTTCCGAAATGCAGCCGGACGGTCAACTGGCTGATCTGTCTGCGAAGTATTCACTGGGATCCCTAAGCGCAGAAGCATTAGATATCCACGACGCCATCCTTGAAGTAGGAATCGATCGTTACAGTAATGAATTTCAGAAGCATTATATGGAATTCTCTTTGGCCAACATGTCGACCATAGATATGCCACCAGAGGCTGCTGAGCAATTTTTTATGGATAGCCTGCCACTTCTTCTGGCGCCAGCCCCGACATTCGGGGTCCGCCAATTTTCGTTTACATTGCCTGAAGGCCGATTTGATTCATCCTTTTCTATCAAATTTGACCCCGTGGCCAACTTGCCATCAAGCCCTCTGGAAAACCCTATTTTCTGGCTCGACAAGGTATTGGCAACTTTCTCCTTCTCAGCTGATGAGAAAGTGATTCACAAAATGGTGGCGCACTATATAGAGGACATGGCAGGCGTAAACCTGGATGACATGGAAGAAGAAGAGCGGAATGCCCTTGTGCAATCCCAGATACAAACGCTTGTCGGAATGGTCCAGGGCATGGGTTTTGTTCAGCTTACCGATGGCAAATACAGTTCAAAGATCGTGTACGACCACGGCAGTGCAGTCGTTAACGGACAGCCCTACGCCTTGCCTTTTGGCACGCCACCAGCGACTTCACCCTAGCTTCTCTAGCAAGCTAGGGGTTAACTGATATTTTGTTACCCAGCCGGAAGCTTGCTTCCGGCCTGAGAAAGACCCTGTTATCCAATGCATTTGCAGGCTCCACACAGATCATGTTCCGATACCCATGATCATCGAAATCAGCCATGTTTTTGGCATTCTCGGCCCATGGATTCCATACCACCAAATCTGTATTACCCCAGCTTTCAATTGCCAACGTCCGATTAATTTTTGGTTCAATCAGATGAACGGTATTCGGCGGATTGAGAAATACGCGATCAGTTTCTCCATAAACTGAAAACTTTTTATCTTGTGAAAAAATCTTGAAGCCCTGAACCTTGTCTTTGAAACGCAAGCCCTTTAGCTCGGGAATTTCTACCTGGGTGACTTCATTCACCTGATAATAAGTATGCAGTGCCGCGCCTACTTCAATAGTTTTATCACTGATATTGGTGGTGATTAATTCCACCTGCAGACTTTCCGACAAACAAATTTCGACCTCCAGCGCCAAACAATTTTGCCACTCTGGATAAGGGGAATCTGAAACCATTCGCAGACGTGCGCGGGCAAAAAACTCAGTCTTTTCGTAGTCAATCAACTCAAACTCAGCTGTTCGCGCAAAGCCGTGCTGAGAAAGATTACCTTCGCCCCAATAGCCCCCAAACCAGGGCCAGCAAATGGGTATCCCCCCACGTATTGCCTTTCCAGGAGAGAAATTTGCATTATCGCTCAGCCAGAGAACTTCCGTATTGCCGTCCGGTTTCCACGAGGTGATATGTGCGCCCTGAAAATACACTCGTGCACGGGCGCTTCCAAAACCAAGATCAACGGCCAGCTGATCGTTTTTACCGGTTACACGCTTAACGGTACTTTTCATATCCAGGCGCGCCCGATCACGCCTGATTTTCTTCCATCTCGTCGCGAGCCAAAATTTTGGCACGGATGAACTGACTGTGTGGCAAATGAAGGAGATCTGCCAGTTTTCGGATCATATGCTCTTCATAGCGATCTACCTGGGCATCAGCGTATGCCACCATCCATAGCTGCTTTAACAACTCAAATTTCTGGTCATTGTCATAATGCTCATTGACCACCGAAGTGAACTGATAAAGGTCATTGGCCGACTGTTGTTTAGTAGTGGCCTCTTCCAGAATGTCCTGGGATTCTGCCTGGGTCAAATTCAGATTGCCTATGAGTAGCTCGTGAATTTTCTCAACTTCCATATCATCCCAATCGTGATCAGCAACCATGACTTCAACCATAAGTGCCGCCGCTGCGTGCTGGATATCATGAGTTTCGATTTGCTCAGGTTCGTCCAACCCGAACCACTCTTTCAATTTCGCTTTCATTGGTTACTTCCCGTCATGCTTTATTTTCAAATACCTATTGTCCGCCAAGAACGAAGCGCTTACTGACCAAAACGGCTACCGCCACCCGCGAGGTACTCGGCCTCATCGTCAGTGTTCTTACGACCCAGAACGCTGTTTCTGTGGGGAAAGCGTCCAAACCGCTCAACAATCTGGCAATGCTGGTCGGCAAAATCGGCATAACCTTGCATCATTTTTTTCCAGCCTTCGGGCGCAGAATCCGCCTGCTGCTGAAACAGCTCGACACTTTCCCGCTGGTATTTTTTGGACTCCACATGCTGGAAAGGCATGAGCGCAAACGCCCTTTCGGGGTAATCAAGTTGCGTCAATAAACCCTGTTTGATCATGTCTCTGGACAGATGAAATGCCTGCTCATCTGAAGCGAAGGCCGCCGCCTGTACGCGGAACAGATTGCGCGGAAATTGATCGAGCAAAATGATCAAGGCCAAACAGTTTTCCGCGTCTGACCGCCATCCATCAAAGCTGCCCGCACGGGCCGCGCTGACCAATTTACCGAACCGCCGCTCAATGTCATAGTCCAAATCCTTGTCCCCACCAAACCAGATCTTGCCAAGCCTGCTGGCATCTGCAGGGGTTATCGGTCTCGAGCCAAACCAATAGTCCAGAACATTTTTTGCGATCGGGTTAATCACTTACTATCAACACCTAGTTCACACGCGCCGCAACAACCCTAACCTGGAAGTTGGCTGGATTTCCCACAACACCAGTGCCCGTCGCCGCCTGATTCCCAGGGGCAAGACGCCCTCCCACATTGTAAATTTGGTATGCCCCGGTACGTAAATCGGTCAACTGAACCTGCACTGAATTTACTTCCAGACCAGAATCATTTCTGACGACGGCCACTATCTCACCGGAATCCATCAGCCGGATACCACTGGCAATATAGTTTCCGGGATTCGCTGGTAAATCATGCCTAATCAGGCGCATTTGAGCTGCCTGCCCCACCTCACCACCAGAACTGGCGGCACTCTGGTAGTACTGCAAGGCAGAATTCATATCCCCCCTCTGCTCAGCCAAATTTCCTAACAAATAGGAGCCGGTGGCGGTGGGAAGTAATTGTTGCCCTCGTTCAAGATCTGCTCTGGCTTCAGAAATTTTTCCCTGTTCCTTGCGCAATAACCCGCGTGCCAGCCAGTGCCGATAGTAATTGGGATTTTTTTCATTAGCGGTTGTATATGCGCGCTCGGCATTAGCGTCGTTTTTGTTCATGCGCCAAGCATGTCCACGCAATTCCCAAAACTGGCCCTCATCCGGCTGGATGCTGATGGCGGTATCCAGCAATTCCAACGCTTCCTCGGGCTTTTTGTCATTGAGCGCTGCCGTGGCCTTGTTTTGGGCTTCATAGGCGTCCGCGTCATGAATCAATTGTGCAATTGCGGCTTGATAACGGTCTTCTCCAACAGTGCCTCCCGGTGGTAACTGCTCAACGAACGCCCGGTTGGCGTCTACTCGATCCTGGGAAGGTGGGTGACTGGCAAATAATCCATCGATGAATCCCTGGTTGCGCCCTTCCGACATGCGCACAAACGTCTCCTGCAAGGTCACTGCACCCTGAGGGTTATACCCGGCTTCGGACATGATCATCATGCCGTAGTGATCGGATTCCAGCTCATCGTCGCGACCATAACTGGCCATCCATGCGGCCGAACCAATTTGCGAACCATAATTAATCAGGTCTCCATACTCCGATCCAGATGTGGCAATACCCACCATGGCAAGACCCGCATTCAGCAAGGTTCCCCGGCTCATTTGCGCGGCGCTATGACCGGCAGCGGCGTGCACTATTTCATGGCCCAGGACAGCCGCAAGCTCGGATTCATTTTTTAACTCAACCAGAAGACCCCGGTTGATGGCCATTTTGCCGCCCGGCATGGCCCAGGCGTTGGGCACATCGTTGTTGAGGACGACTATTTCGTAAGGCAAATTTGGCGCATCGGGAAAAACCACTTTTGATGCTTCCACCAGTCTGGCATTGACCTCGGACACATACTCATTCAATTCAGGATCAAGATAGTACTGACCGCCCTGCGATTGCTGACTAGGCAGGTAGTTTTCCTCGCCCATCTGTATCTGTGCTGAGGTAGATACAAATGAAACCTCGCGTTTACCTGTAACCGGATTGGTGGAACAGCTGATCAGCAAGGCTGAAAGCAGCATTACTCCCGTAATTTGAAAAAAACCTATCTTGTTCATAGAAATTCTTGTCCTCTTGGGGGAAAACCCACACGGCCAATAGGTGTAGAATGGCGCCACAATTTTGCACCAGCGCTGATCAGGTATAAACCTTCTCACCTGATTATTTAAAGCCTGTTAACACAAATATAGAAACCACCATGCTTATTGTTATCTCACCCGCAAAAACTCTCGATTATGAGAGCGCCCCAAGAACAGACAAGCACAGCATGCCTGATTTTATTGGCGACAGTGCGGATCTCATCGAACAACTACGCAAGCTATCCCCGCCTGACATCGAGCAATTAATGGGCATTAGCCCAAAACTGGCGGACCTTAATTTTGGCCGATATTTAAACTGGAGCAAGCGGGTAAGCCAAAAAAATGCCAAGCAGGCAATTCTGGCTTTCAAAGGCGATGTGTACACAGGTTTGCAAGCCGAGAAACTCTCGGAAGTCGATTTGGCTTATGCTCAGGAACATTTACGCATTCTCTCCGGACTATACGGGGTGTTGAAGCCCTTAGACCTGATGCAACCCTACCGACTGGAAATGGGCACCAAACTGGATACCGGACGTGGCAAAAACCTGTATGAGTTTTGGGGCGACAAACCTGCAGAGAGCCTCAACAGACAATTGTCTGCACTAGGGTCTGAAACCTTGGTAAATCTGGCCAGTAATGAGTACTTCAAATCCATCAAGCAGGACAAATTGAACGCCGAAGTAGTGACCCCCGTCTTCAAGGATTACAAAAACGGTAAATACAAAGTTATTAGCTTCTTTGCAAAAAAAGCCCGCGGCCTTATGTCTGCGTGGATTATCCAAAACCGCATCGAGAATAAGACCGACCTGAAGAAGTTTAACGTCGATGGTTATACATTTAACGCCGCTGCCTCAGAAGGCAACGAATTGGTTTTCCTGCGCGATGCCAGTTAGCAGCGCGGATTCGAGGAATAATATTTGGAACTGGAACTCTGGCAACTCGGTCTTTTAACCGGCGCTGGCATCATTGCTGGCTGGCTAAATGTCATGGCCGGTGGCGGCTCCATGCTGACCATTCCCATCATGTTGTTTATGGGTTTACCCGGACCAATCGCCAATGGCACAAACCGCATTGCCATTTTGGCTCAAAACATCAGTGCCACAGCAAACTTCCGCCGCAAGGGATTCCGTGAGCTTAAGCTGGGCCTGACTCTTTCTCTCGCAGCCATGCCCGGCGCGATCGCAGGTGCCTTGGTCGGTGTACATCTGGATGGCGAACTGTTCAATCGGGTACTGGCTATCATCATGATCG
>JAURLY010000115.1 GCA_030830945.1 Gammaproteobacteria bacterium
ACGCGAAACTCGGACCTCGGACCTCGGACCAGGGTTACTGTGGACGTTTCTCTGTCAGCTTTGGACTTTATTGAAGGGGTGGGGCCGCAGGACGAAGGGGCTTGCGTCTCGGACCTGCGGTTTACTTGATTGGTTGGCGGAGGGAGTGAGATAAAATTTCATTCATCAAGTACAGGTTTAATCCTGCCCCGCTCCCATCTGGGACCATACGCCCCTTCTGACATACCCATGGGTATATATATATTTATTAATAAGAATAATTAGACAGGTACGGTTTCGCCGATTGTGCGAATGGAGTTATGCTGGTTCCGCGAATGTCCAGCTAGCGGGAGGCCGGGGTGCCTGACAAAGAAGCAAAGAAACCAGAATACCAGCGATCGCTTTTGACCTTGAGGGACATAAATGCCATCGAAGAAGAACGTCGCATTGCACTCAAAAAACTTTTCGAACTTTTCGATAACTGCATGGAAGATGTTGTGGCAGAGTTAAAGACTCCACACCTTAGCAAAATAGACAAAGCAGATGCATTGATCGCCTCAATTACGGCGACAGTCATCCTCCTGAATGAACTGGGGCTGGAAGAAGCGCCCTTGCGGGAATTATTAAAACAACTCCGTAATCGTCGTCTAGGAACACCAGATACTTTTTCATTTGATCAGACGACAAGGCCAAATGCTGTTGGGTTCGATAAGGAAGTCATACGGGCGCTGATTTTTGCTTTGTACGAGGAAAAGGGGACCCAGCGTCAAGAAGCATACAGGTGGGGAAAATCATTATTGAATATGAATAAAGGTCAAGTGCGTGCGCTGGCGGCAAACATCCGACATGGGCAAATCGAAACAATACATTTTCAGAACCTCGTGAAGTGGGCCAAAGTCGAGATCAGCAAACCAGACTTCGACATAACATTATATAATTCAGACAAATAAACATTATAAATCTCCCCTAATCTTCTAAAAGCAACGTTGTGCGACCTTCTATGGGTAAAGGGCAATCCCGCCCAAGCCTTAGGAGTTAACAATGTCTAAAGACGATAAAAAGCCTGCATTTGACCCATCGCGTTTTGCGATGCAATCCACAGGTGCCGAAGAGTTTGGCACACGTAAGATAAGATCAGTCATTTCTGTTAACAAGCCGGGAAAGATGGAATGGGTGCGCCTGTTTGACCATGTGGATTATCTGATCCCCGGTGCTGCGTTGCTGGATTTACAAGATGGCGGACGGATGTATCTTGTCGTACCAGAGATCGCGGCGCAACTCGAGGATGATGTAAGGCTCTACACTCTTGCACCAGCCCTTACCAGACAGGATAAGCTGTTCTTGTGGCCCTGCCCGATAATACGGCCAGGCGAAACACCCAATCCGTGGCACACCAGCCATAATGACGCATTTAACGCGGCTAGAAGTGGCTGGATCCGAATGAAGAGCAACCGTGCTTGCGGTTTCTATGACATCATCGAGCCAGAGAAGATCATGCCTGAACCAGACTGGCCGGACATGCCGTTCGCCGACATGCTGCAAATAGCCTTTAATGATGACCATATCATTGACCGCGATGATCATCCTGCCCTTCGCAGGCTTCTGGGGGGCATGTGATGATCTACCATAAATGTCATGAACTCCCCTTCACCCAGATCCATATCGTCGATACCGAGTTCTTTGGCGATGATGGAGACCAGAAGACACCGGTCTGCATGGTGGTGCGCGAGTTGCTGTCAGGTGAGGTCAGACGGTACTGGATGGATGAGCTTCGCCAGATGGATCAGCCTCCCTTCGATATTGGACCAGATGCCCTGTTCGTTGCCTTTTTTGCATCAGCTGATTTCTCAGTGTTTTTGGCATTGAGATGGGAGCTGCCAACCAACGTCTTTGACTGTTACGCCGAGTTCCTATGCCAGACCAATGGCGAGACTTTGCCATTTGGAAAGGGTCAGATAGGCGCACTTCAGTATTTTGGCATTACTGATGGCGACCAGGTGGCCAAGGACAACATGCGCCAGCGTATCCTTACCGGCGGACCATGGTCATCCGATGAACGGCTTGCCATCCTTGACTACTGCCAGAGTGATGTTGATGGACTGGCCACGCTTTTTGCAGCCATGCTGGCTCACTGGCCACTTGGACCAATGGACCTCGATCAGGTGCTGACTAGGGGTCGTTATGTAGCAACCGTGGCGCTGATGGAGCACAGAGGCGTACCCATTGACACCACAACGCTCGGCCTGATGCGTGACAACTGGCACGACTTCAAACAGGCGCTGATCGAAAAGACGGACCAAGCTTACGGGGTTTATGACAAGGGCAGCTTTCGTGTGCATTTGTTCGAACACTACCTCGGGGCACAGAATATTGCCTGACCACGCCTTCCTTCTGGTGAACTGCAACTGGATCGTGACACTTTCAAGATGATGGCCTTGCGCCACCCACAGCTTGCAGAGCTTCGTGAACTCAGGAAGACACTGGCCGAGATGCGCGAGATCAAACTCACTGTTGGCCGCGATGGCCGGAACCGCACCTTGCTGTCGCCGTTCAGCTCAAAGACCGGACGCAATCAGCCGAGCACCACAAAGTTCATCTTTGGTCTTCCTGCCTGGGCACGGTCACTCATCAAGCCGGAACCGGGAACGGCACTTGCCTATCTTGATTTCAGCTCCCAGGAGATTGCGATCGCTGCATGTTTGTCGGGTGACGATACCCTCTGGCAAGCCTATGCATCTGGCGATCCCTACATACAGTTTGCGATCGATGCGGGTCTGGCACCAGTTGGCGCCACCAAGAAAAGCCATAAAGCTGAGCGCGATGCTTGCAAGGTGATCATGCTCGGCGTCCAATATGGCATGTCGGCCTACGGCATGGGGCAAAAAGCCAGTCTGCATGTTCTTGAGGCCGAAGACCTCCTGCAGCGCCACAAGGATGTATATCACACCTTCTGGAAGTGGGCAGAGCGGAACGTCAATGCCGGCCTCGCAGGGATAGAGCTTCATACTGTCTTTGGCTGGAAGATCCGTGCAGGCAAAGGACGGGATGTTAAAGAGAACACCTTCCTCAACTGGCCCATGCAGGCAAATGGTGCTGAGATGCTCCGCTTGGCATGCATTGCGCTGGAGGAAGAAGGCATTCGCATATGTGCACCTGTGCATGACGCCATCCTGATTGAAGCACCACTGAACGCAATTGAGGATCATGTCAGGCACGCTACTAGCCTTATGCAAAAGGCCAGCGAGTGGGTGTTGGGCCTCGGCAGACAATGCCGTGTCGATGCCGAGATCGTGCGCTGCCCGGATCGCTATATTGATGGGCGTGGCACCGACATGTGGTCGTTCATCCAGTCCCGCCTTGGTTAGGAGGTGTCATGATGGCAGAGGAAATCAAAGAGCACCTCAGTTCTGCCTCGCAGCAGCGACAAGTTGCCCGTCAGAAAGCGCAGGACCGGCTATTCCTGAAAGGGCCAATCACCTTCTTATGGATGCTCAGCCATATTCCCGATGCCACGTCGCGGTTGATACTTGTAGCAAGAGCGTTTGTTGACATCGAAGATAGCCCCAGGATTAAGCTCACTAGAAAGCATTGGGAGTGTGCTGGCATCACCGATAAGGACACTCGGTCACGCGTAATAGCCAAAATCAGGCGTGAGTGCCCCGGTATCCTTCTGGATGCCAAACAAGGCCGATGCACCTACATCGAGTTCAAGCGTCTATGACGGGAAGCTATCCCGCCAGTGCTTGTCGAGCAGGCCACCAGCGATCAACTCACGCTCCATCTGGCGAAGCTCCGCAAGGATCTCCCGTCCCTTGGCAGCGTTCCCACGCCGTTTCTCAAGCTTGTCCTTGGTGAATTTACCATGACGAAGGTTTGCCGCCGAGATCCGGGCCAAACCCTCCTCGGTCCGTGCGCCAGTGCTAGCACCGCCATGTAGTCGGCAGCGGCCATTCTTCTTGTTCGCAGGACGCTGACACGCGGTGCCCCGCCGTGTCTTCGCCCCGCATCGCTGCCCAGGCCAATCAGGCCCAAACCTCCACTCGATGCCGATGGCCACATTGTCTTTTGTCAGCATGAAAACACCCCCGATCCTGAGGTGTCATTATACCACAAAACAATAGAGCTTTCCTCGGTGCCTTATCCAAGTAACGCAAGTTTATTGGATACCAAATTAAAAAATATTTAATGGGTAATTCGCGTCTACTAAAAATTCGTGTTCCAAGGATCCAGATCCGCGATCCAAGCGTCTCGGACCGCGATCCTCTGGTTGTTCGTGGTTTGCCAATCTATCAAGCAGACTTCCGTCAAAGTTCTGAAAACCCCGCACTATTAAATTTCCTGCTGAAGGCGCTTAATTTGTTGACAGCGGCAGAAGTTTGAGTTCTATGTAAGATCTCAGGTTTGTGAACTCGGAAAATAATACTTTGATATTAAGATTTGTCATAATGGTGAGCTTGGTTTTTGCGGTGTTATCACACGCATCGGCTTCTGCTTTCAGTGATGACACCTACTCCAAGCAGAACAAGTCTCAGATCACATTTAATTATGAAAAATGCCCTAGCCATAAAAATGGTACTCCTTTAAATCAACTCACTGTCGAGCAGTTTTGCGCGCTGCAGTGTGATTTAACACAACAAAAACAGGCAAAAATTAATCACTTTTGGCAACCCTTGTTGATTGTCGGTATTGATAATTTATTTACTGCTAAGCCCTTTAAAAACCACACAAAAGAAGTAAAAAAACGCCCGCCTAAGGCTTGAGAAAAACGTTCATCCGTTTTCATAAATCTCATGCTTTATAGAGGTAACAATGCGTTTTCTTTACATTCTGCTCTGTGGCTTTTTTTTGCCTATTCATGTGGCAATTGCTGAACAACCATCTTCAAAAACCGATTTTGTCTCCGTGTTTGACTCGTACCAAAACTGGGAACCTGAAAGTTTTGGTGATTGGCGTCTTGCCAATAACATCGTCAGTCAAATTGGAGGGTGGCGATTTTACTCTCGTGAGCCATCATTCAAACAAGATATAAATTCAGAGGCCCGTAATAGGCTGAAGATATTAGGAGGGGGTGTCAAATGACGCGTTTTTTAAGATCGTGTTTTTTGCTAATGCCTTTGGTGTCTGGCTGCAGTAGTTATGACATAGCCGGTAGCATAAACAGTGTTAATCAGATGCCTGACGTCATATCTTCTGGTCAGGCAACCCTGGCATTAGATGCAAAAACAAAACAAAAAATGGATGACCGCGCTAATTTCTTGCTCAAATCAGAGTTAAACGAAAATGCTGCTGTCGAATTAATGCTGTCTAAAAGTTTGGATTTTCAAACCTTGCTGTTAGAAAATTGGCGCCAAGGATCGGTGTTTGTGCAAAGCGGAAATATTGCTAACCCATCCTTTTCCTTCGAACGAATGGTCAAAGGGGCTGAGACTGAATATGGGTCATTTTTATCTTTTGGGCTTTTTGAACTATTAACTTTACCTAATCGCCGAGCATCAGCAAAAATTGACGCTGAGCGGTCTAAAGTACAGTTAGCCTCTGAGATTTTGGGTGCGGTAACTGAAGTCCGTATAGCATGGCTTGACGCGGTAGCTGCTGAAGAAAAATTGACGATTGCTGAGAAAAAATTTCAAGCGATGAAAGCTGTTGCCGAATTAGCTAAACGCATGAAACAGACTGGAAATTTTAATACGTCCCAGCGGATACGTCAGCAGTTAATCTTTTCCGACGCTACAATGGCGCTAGCGAATGCAAGACAGCTTAGGTTCTCAAGCAGAGAGAGGTTAATACGCCTTCTTGGAATTGAGCAGGACCAAATTAACTTATTGAAGCTACCAAAAGCTCTTCAAGATTTTACCGATAAACCAATGAGGTTGGACCAGTTTTCAAATGCAATTAATGCGCGTTTTGATGTTCGCATCGCTCGTCTTGAATATGAGGCAACGTTGAAGAGATTTGGCGTCGAAAACATCGGCACATACACGGATGTGGAGTATGGTCACCGGTATGACAGGATTAATGATGATGGAGCAATATCAAACAAAAAAGGCTACGAATTAGAGGTTAAATTACCCCTTTTTGACTGGGGGAATGTTAAGCGGGAAGCACTCAGAGCAGAGCTTTTGTCAAAGCAAAAAATGTATCAATCGGCCGTGCTTAAAGCAGCCTCTGAATTGCGTGAACAATACTTTGAATTCAGAACGCTGTTCGATATTGCTTTGCATTATCAAAACCAGGTGATCCCAATGAAAGAGACGCTAATGGAAGAGGCCAATTACGAATATAATGGGATGATAATTGGTGTGTTTGAATTATTGCAAATCGGCCGCGAACTTGCAGCCGCAGAAAGCTCTTTGGTTGATGCGAAGCAAAACGCGCTTGGTTCTGAAATAAGGATGAGAAGCTCTGCTTTAGGAAGAGCATCTAGCTCGAGTTCAAAAAAGTTAAAGGCATCAACTGCTGCTGAAGAAGGCGGTCACTAGGAGAACAACAATGAAAACTAGACGTGATTTTTTTCAAGCCTTAAGCATTGCTGGAGGGGCTGTTGCAGCCAGCGCAGTCACCAAATCTGCTTTGGCCGGTTTGCCCGAACCTGTTCTTCAGTCGTCTGCAGAGACCATGGGGCAGCTTTTTGATGAAAGTGATCAGTCATATAATCCGGTGGTTACATTGAATGGCTGGACACTACCCTGGAGAATGACAGATGGAGTAAAGGAGTTTCATTTGGTAGCGGAGCCTGTAGTCAGAGAACTTGCCCCCGGAATGGAGGCCAACCTTTGGGGTTATAACGGCCAAAGCCCGGGGCCAACAATCGAAGTGGTTGAGGGGGATAGGGTCAGAATCTTTGTTACCAATAAACTGCCTGAACATACGAGTATCCATTGGCATGGCCAGAGACTGCCAAATGGCATGGATGGTGTGGCAGGTGTTAATCAGCCGGCAATCGAACCTGGAAAGACGTTTGTTTACGAATTTGACGCCAAACGCCCAGGCACCTTTATGTATCATCCTCATGCAGATGAAATGACGCAGATGGCTATGGGTATGATGGGGTTTTGGGTAACTCATCCACGAAAAAAGCACGAGTGGATAGAGGAAGTCGACCGGGATTATTGTATTTTGCTAAATGCTTTTGACATTGTACCTGGTGCTGCAACACCCAAGATAATGACTATGCTGGACTTCAATTTATGGGCTTGGAACAGCAGAATATTTCCAGGTATTTCGCCGCTTGTAGCCCGTAAAGGGGACAGAGTAAGGGTACGGGTTGGCAATTTAACAATGACTAACCACCCCATCCATGTGCATGGGATAGAATTTGAAGTGACGGGAACGGATGGAGGCCCAACACGCCCTGAAAGCCGGTGGCCCGAGGTGACAACTGATATTGCTGTTGGTCAAATGCGTCAACTTGAATTCATCGCAGATGAGGTGGGAGATTGGGCGATGCATTGTCATAAAAGCCATCACACAATGAATGCGATGGGCCATGACATACCAACCCTTATTGGAGTTGATCACAGAGGAATAACTGAAAAAATACAAAAACTGGTGCCAGATTACATGGTGATGGGCGAGCGAGGAATGGCTGACATGACCGAAATGACAATGCCGATACCAGAAAACACTGTGCCAATGATGACCGGTGATGGCCCTCATGGTTCTGTGGAAATGGGTGGTATGTTTACGATTTTGAAAGTTAGAGAAGATCAGAAGCCAGGCGATTACAGTGACCCTGGTTGGTATGAACATCCGAATGGCCTCCAAGCATATGAATATACAGGAGAATTGATAACCCCAGCTTCACAGAAAAAACTGGGCTTGAGCCTTATGCCTCAGCAATCAAAGCATGAACAAACCCTAAAATTTTCTGCGATTAAGCCTAACCGCAAGAAAACTTGAAGAATATAAAACTTAATGGAGTTCAAAATGAAACATAAAATACCTGCGTTAGCTTTAGCTACCCTAGTCTTTCTGTCGAACGCACCTGTCTTGGCGAGCGGAAGTGGAGGGCACTCCCATGAAAACTCTCAATCTACCTCCTCTAATGAAACTGAGAAAGCGTTGCTCTCTGGTGTAGGCGAGGTCAAGCGGATTAACCAAAAGCGCGGAAAAGTAACATTGAAGCATGGCCCAATAGGTTCAGAAATGCCTGGCATGACAATGGAATTTTCCGTCTCAGATCCTGAATTGCTTCAAGGCTTTTCAAAAGGCCAAAAGGTTTCGTTTAAAATTACCAAAGATATGGTAATTACCGAAATAAAATTAGCCGGCAGTGCTGAGTCTCTGACGAGTAAAGCCCAAGATGGTCACAGCGACCATAGTCATGATAATAAGGCTGAAATAGGCTCACCCGGGGAAGCGTCTAACGTTTCGCGCACGATTAAAATTACTATGTTTGATAGTTATTATGAGCCTAAAAATTTAAAGATCCAAGAAGGGGAGACAATACGATTTATAGTTAGCAATAAAGGCGAACTAGTTCATGAATTTAACATTTCCACAGAGGCAATGCATAAAGCTCACGCTCCTGAAATGATGATGATGGTGGACTATGGTGTTTTAGAAGCCGACAGAATCAACTGGGAAGCGGCAAAAAAAATGCAAGCTTCAATGGGGCATGGAATGCACGAAGAGCCGAACAGTGCTCTGCTTGAGCCGGGAAAAACGAGAGAATTAATTTGGAAATTTCCAGCCCACGTTGATCTGCAATATGCCTGTAATGTGCCAGGCCATTATGAAGCAGGTATGGTTGGTCCTGTAAAGCTGATCCATTAAAATGATCAGCTTTACAATGACAAGCCTGCTGAGAAACTCTAAAACTAGCGGGCTTGTCTTGTTTTTTTGGTCAAAAGTCTGGTTGTATCCGCCAACCAATCAAGTAAACCGCAGGTCCGAGACGCAAGCCCCTTCGTCCTGCGGCCCCACCCCTTCAATAAAGTCCAAAGCTGACAGAGAAACGTCCACAGTAACCCTGGTCCGAGGTCCGAGGTCCGAGTTTCGCGT
>JAURLY010000116.1 GCA_030830945.1 Gammaproteobacteria bacterium
CCCAACATTCGCTTTCAACTCCAGGGTGCTTCTGGCAGCTATATTAAATCTGGACTGGACCCACAAGAAGATCAACTCAAGTCAGGTATTTTGCCAACCGACCCCCGCTTTGGATTTGAACAAGAGGATAGCGGCTTCTTTTATGACGGCAGCAGTAAAAATGTAGTAACAACCGCAAAAGGCAGTTATGCAGAATATTTTGCAAAACTGGCGAATGCCATAGAAAACAATGAAGAGCCGCCAGTAACAGTTTATGAAGCAGCAGATGTTATCCGACTCATTGAGCTTGCAGAAAAAAGCAGTAAGTTAGGAGAAAAGGTTTCTCTCACATAAATAGAGGGCCGCATAAGCGGCCCAAAATAAGGGGAGCAAAAAACAAACTAAAACTGATAGCTCAAACCCACCATATAAACCAAAGGATCAATCGCTACATCAGTGGTTAATTCTGCGCCAGTAAAGCTGAACACAGCTTTCGTATCTATATCAATTTTGCGAACAGCTACATTAACTCCCAATTTGTCAGAGAGGCTGTAATCAAATCCAGCGGAGAATGACAGACCAAAGGAATCATCCAGACTTAGGGAACCCGAACCAAGAACGCCTTCCAGTGTTGGGGAACCACTCTCACTAAAAAACTTTGTGTAGTTCAATCCCAGGCCAATATAAGGCTGGAAATCGCTGGAGGCATCCAAGGGAAACCAAAGTGCTGACAATGTAGGAGGAAGGTGTTTGGTCTCACCGGCCGGAACGCGGCCCAAACCCAAAGCTCCGGTTGCAGCCGAGATGTCGTGAGAAAAAGGAGTAGATGCCAGAAGCTCCAGGCCAAACAAGCTGGGCCGCCAGAATGACGCCAACCAGCATTCCTACTATGCCCCAGACTACTGTCATGACCGTAAACTGTTTCACCACTTTGTAGTTATACACAGTGGTCGAAGTTGCAGATTCACTCATTATTCTGGATCCTTGGTGGGTTAATCCGAGCGGAAAATCAAATTAAAAGCATCTTGCCGCTCATAGACCCCGCCATAATAAATTTATGGCTTTTTAACATCTTGATTTAAGTCAAATCATGCCGAATCTGGTCGACTGTAAAAGCTTTACTACGCCTGATGTAGGTATGCTCGATAACCTAAGGGGCTTTACGTATAATCGCCCGCTGCTTTTTGAACAATGAATACAGTTAATGGAGAGTTAGATCCCTTTGTGGAAGCAACTGACAAACGAGCAGCTATCCGAACCGGCGCACGAGTATCTGTATAAATCTGCGGAAGAAATTTGTGCAGGTACCAGTAGCCAACGCTTTTCGGCGTTATTTTCCATGGCCAGTCGTTATGCCAAACGGACACCGGTTCTCAACCCTAAAATAATAAATGGGGTTTCCCTGGCATTATGGAATCAATTGGAATTGCTGCGCGTCGCTTTGCTGCTAACGCGGCGGGATCTCTCTGATGACCACTTCCAAGCGGATTTTGAAGCGCTATTTCGTTTTGCAGACGAAGGGGAGAGCTGTGCGCTTTATCGTGCAATTTCCCTGTTGCCCGATCCAGCCCGTTTTGTTTGGCGTGCGGGTGAAGGCTGCCGCAGCAATATGCTACCGATATTTAATGCCGTAGCTCTCGACTCGCCCTTTCCGGCAAAGTACTTTGATGACACGGCATGGAACCAGTTAGTCATGAAAGCGGTTTTTGTTGAAACCCAAATTGACCGTATCCAGGGGCTGGATCATCGTTTAAGCCCTGAGCTGACACGAATGGCGCTGGACTTTGCCGCTGAGAGGAAAAGCGCTGGTAGAACCCTGATTTCAGGATTTTGGTTAATTCCCGGCGCCCATCATAAAAATGCCGTATCCGAACTGATAAAAGATCGCTGGGCAGAATCTTCCGATGAGGAGCGAGCTTGCATGGTATTGGCATTGGGGCGAGCCAATTCTATGGATGTATTGCAGGAACTAACCAGCGATAATCATGGCCAGCAAGTTGAATATGCTATTAAGCTGTCTCTAGAGGGTCGAACTAAACAGTCAGATTTGCCATCCTATCTGACAGACGAATAACAACTATCTACAACTCTCCCACGTAGAAAAACAATAGCCGGTAGTATTTTTGAGTTTGCAAGAGACATTTTATGAGATTTTTTGATCCGCACATCCACATGGTAAGTCGTACCACAGACGACTATCAAAACATGGCAGCTGCCGGCATTCGGGCGGTCATTGAGCCAGCTTTTTGGATGGGCCAGCCGCGCACGAATGTAGGAAGCTTTATTGATTACTTTGCAACCCTGGTTGGCTGGGAGCGTTTTCGCGCATCACAATTTGGCATTAATCATTACTGTGCCATTGGCGTGAACTCCAAGGAGGCCAACAATGAAGGGCTGGCTCGTGAAGCCTTGGAAATCCTGCCTGAATTTGCCCTTAAGGAAGGCGTTGTTGCTATTGGCGAAATTGGCTACGACGAAATCACCCCGGCTGAGGAATGGGTATATCAGGAACAGCTCAAGTTCGCTGTAGATCACGACATGGTAGTAATGGTGCACTCACCGCACCGTGACAAAAAAAACGGCATTATTCGCAGTATTGACGTTGCGCGTGAAATGGGTGTGCCCATGCACAAGCTAATTATTGACCACAACAACGAAGAGACCGTACAAAGTGTTTTGGATGCAGGTGCCTGGGCTGCATTCACCATTTACCCCAATACCAAAATGGGCTCCGAACGCATGGTTGAGGTGGTTCGCCAGTACGGCTCCGAAAGAATTATCGTTGATAGCTCGGCCGACTGGGGCGTAAGTGATCCGCTGTCTGTGCCCAAGACCGCCAATTTGATGAAGCAACGCGGTATCGAGGCTGTAGATATAGAACTAACCTGCTGGAAAAATGCACTGGATGCCTATGCGCAATCCGGGCAGATTGATGTCGATGAGCTAATGCGTGATCCGGTGATCGATCAAAGTAAATCCTATAGTGACAACTCTGTGCTGCGTGGCCAAAGTCCACAAATCGACCAGCCTGTCGAAAACTAACCAGGATTTGCAGTAGTGTTGCAAATTGATCAAAGCTTCATCATGACCTATGACTACCCGGTCTGTTTTGACCGGGATGTGTTCGCGCCTGAAAACATGCTGTTCGAGGATATCCTCTCTCGTGCCGGCAATGGTCCTCACCGAGTGCTGCCAGTTATTGATTCACAGGTACTGGAAGTTCACACCGACCTATTAGACCGAATTGAGCATTACGCCAACATCCATGGTGACCGTATAGAACTGATAGACCCGCCCCTGATCGTTCGAGGCGGTGAAATTTGCAAGACTGATCCCACCGAGGTTCAAGAGTTTTATTCTCGTACGCAGACAGACAACATCGACCGTCACAGTTTTGTGTTGGTTATAGGTGGAGGCGCAGTAATTGATGCCATTGGTTATGCGGCAGCGACAGCCCACAGAGGTATTCGCCTTATTCGTATGCCAACCACCGTGCTCGGCCAGAATGACGCCGGTATTGGGGTTAAAAATGCCGTCAATTATCGAGGCCGAAAGAATTATTTGGGATGTTTTACCGCGCCCTATGCAGTAATCAACGATTTCGACTTTCTTGAAAGTTTGCCTGATCGTGAGCGCGTGTCAGGCATTGCCGAAGCAGTCAAGGTATCTCTCATCAGGGACGCCGAATTTTTCAATTGGCTGCATTCCCATCGACAGCAATTATCCCGGTTTGAACGCGAGCAAAGTGAATATATGGTTGTTCGCTGCGCCGAGCTACACCTGAAACACATCCGTACCAGTGGCGATCCCTTTGAACAAGGCAGCGCACGCCCCCTGGATTTTGGTCACTGGGGAGCACATCGGCTAGAGGAAATGTCGGATGGCGAACTGCGTCATGGCGAGGCTGTCGCCATTGGGGTCGCCATGGATTCGTTATATTCCTATCTCAACGGAATGATCAGTAAAGAAAGTGTTATTCGCATTCGCGAAACACTGGAGGGTGTCGGGTTTACCTTGACACACCCCGCCCTGGCATCGCTGGACATTTACCGAGCGCTGGAAGATTTTCGCGAGCATCTGGGCGGACAACTCTGTATTACTTTACTCACGGGCGAAGGCTCAGCGATTGAAGTGAGTGACATTGATTTAGAGCTAATGCAAAGTGCTCGCCAGCAAATGCTGGAAGGACAATGGCCGAGCTAACTTACTGCACTAACATCCATGCCGGCGAGAGCTGGAAGGATGTTATGGATAACCTAAACGGCCATGTGCTGGAAGTCAGGCGCCAGTTTGATCCAGATACGCCCTTCCCGCTGGGTTTGCGCATTTCCGGACAGGCGGCGACAGAGCTTGAAGAGTATCCAGAGGCGCTGGAAGAATTTCATCGCTGGTGCCAGGAGCACAACGGCTATTTGCTGACCATCAATGGTTTTCCTTACGGCGTTTTCCACTCCCAGCGCGTAAAAGAGAACGTTTACCTTCCCGACTGGCGAGATTACGAGCGAGTCAAATACAGCAAGTTACTGGGTGATTTGGCAATTAGACTTCAGCCTGATGCGCGCCGCCTATCCATCTCCACGGTTCCTGTCGCCTTCAAAGCGAACTTTGATGCAGCCGACTGGCCGCAGGTGAACGCGCACATCAAGGAAGTCGCCAACCACTATCAGCAACTTCACGAAAAGACTGGCATCAAGCTAATACTGGCCATAGAGCCCGAGCCACTTTGCGTACTGGAAACCACAGCTGAGACCATCAAGTTTTTTGATCAGCTTCGACTCGATGCTTCAATACGTGAATACGTTGGAATATGTTTCGACTGCTGTCACCAGGCCGTGGAATTTGAGCAAGCTGCCGACTGCCTTGAACAAATTCGATTAGCAAAAATCCCGATAGGCAAAGTGCAAGTTTCATCGGCACTCCAAGCCTCTTCCGAGGAATTTTCTCGATTGCTCGAATTTGATGAGTCCGTGTACCTGCATCAGACAGTGGCAAAAGTTGCAAACAGCGAGGAATTACATCGCTTTGCTGACTTACCTGATTTTTCCCATGCACTGGAATCCGGGGAACAATACGACCAGTGTCGGACGCACTTTCATGTGCCAATATTTTTGGAACACCTTGGCAATTGCGGAACCACGCAGCCATTCTTGCGGGACTTCTTGCCGCTTTTGAATGTGGACACTCCGCTGGAAGTTGAAACCTACAGTTTTTCTGTGCTGCCGGCTGACCTGAGATCAAACTCAGTTGCGGGCAACATCATTCGGGAATTACTCTGGGTCAAGGAACTTTTAAAGATCTGAGTCTAACGAGCATCGAGCCCCTAAAATCCCATGAATAGAACGGTTGTTATCAATGTCGTTGGCCTGACCAAAAACCTGCTTGGCGTGCATACGCCCAACATAAACAAGCTTGCCGATAGCGCCATCGGGATCAAGCCCAACACCCCCGCTGTCACCTGCTCCGCCCAGGCGACCTATCTAACCGGAAAGAGTCCGAGCGAGCATGGCATCGTCGCCAATGGCTGGTATTTTCGGGATCAAAACGAAGTCTGGCTATGGCGTCAAAGCAACCAATTAATACAGGCACCCAAAATCTGGGATCTTGCCCGCGAACTCGACCCAGGTTTCACCTGCAGCAATACCTTTTGGTGGTACGCCATGGCCACGGGAGCCGATTACACATTGACTCCCCGACCCCTTTATCTGGCCGATGGCCGCAAAATGCCGGACTGTTACACCTATCCATTGGATCTGCGGGATACCTTAACCAAAAAGCTGGGCACCTTCCCGCTATTCAATTTTTGGGGCCCCGCGACCAGCATCAAGTCCAGTCAGTGGATTGCCGATGCCGCATTACATGTTGAAGAAACCTACAGTCCTTCACTCCAGCTTGTGTACCTTCCTCATCTGGATTATTGCCTGCAGAAACAAGGGCCGAAAGGAGACATTTCCAAAGATTTGCAAGAAATTGACCAGGTGGTCGGCCAACTTATCGATTTCTTCACAACGCGGGGTTGCCAAATAATCCTGCTTTCTGAATACGGTATTGTTCCCGTTTCCAGGCCGGTTCACCCTAACCGGATACTGCGCGAGGCCAACAAGCTATCCATTAAAGTCGATCTCGGCCGCGAGTACCTGGATTTTCACACCTGTCGAGCCTTTGCCCTGAGCGACCATCAAATTGCTCATATTTATATTCAAGCCAAAGAGGATATCGCCGAGATCAAAACACTGTTCCAAAACACGCCAGGTGTTGCAAAGGTTCTGGAAGGTGAGGAGCGCGAAGAGTACGGGCTAAACCATGAACGTTCCGGGGAATTAGTACTGCTCGCTGAGCCAGACAGTTGGTTTACCTACTACTACTGGGAAGATGAAGCTCGAGCTCCGGATTATGCCCATCAAGTAGAGATTCATAAGAAACCAGGGTTTGACCCCTGTGAAATGTTCTTTGACCCAACCCTGCGCTTCCCCAAATTAAAAGTTCTTCGCCGGGTACTGCAAAAGTTATTGGGCTTTCGCTATGTCATGGATGTTATTTCCACCGAGCCCTCGCAAATCAAGGGTTCCCATGGTGTTTACGATGGGACTGTATTTTCGACACCCGTATTGATGAGCACATTTCCCGAATTACTACCTGACAGACAAATAGACTCAACTGAAGTTTGTGGCCTGATTCTGGACCATCTGTTTACCGAACGAACCAGCAACGATTAATCTTATGCGCATCAAAACCCTGTTAACACTTGGCCGTATCAGTAATTTGCCTACCGTATGGATGAATGCCATCGCGGCCATTGCTCTTGCGTCCGTAGCTGCCGGCATAGAGGTTGGTACGCTGCAGGTATTGACCATACTTTTTGGACTGTCCTGTTTATACGCAGGGGGTATGAGTTTTAATGATTATTGCGATCGGCATTGGGATTTAAAAAACCAGCCTTTCCGACCAATTCCGGCAGGCAAGATCAGCGCACAAAAAGTTTTGGTGATGAGCATCGGCCTGTTTATTCTGGGTTTGGCGTTTCTTTTCCAGACGGCGGCTAGCTTCGCTGCCGCCATCGGCTTGCTATCCCTTATCGTCGCTTACGACATTCTGCACAAACAGTTCGCCTCCAGTGTGCTGTTAATGGCATCAACCCGGCTAGGTGTTTATATCGTCGCCGCATTCGCCATTAGCTCATCACCACCCTCTGCTGTTTTTATCCTTGCCTTCATTCAGGCGGCTTACACCCTGGCAGTTACGCTGGTAGCCCGCTATGAAAACAAGCTGGGATTCCGTTTTAGCTATCCTCTTATTCCCCGGTTGCTGGCCGGCATGGGCATTATTGACGGCATCGTGCTGGGCTTTTTACTCTCGCCAATATGGATTTTGGCTGGTGTTGTCACAACGGCACTCACCCGTTTTTTCCAGCTATATGTCAGGGGTGATTAACCAGTGCAGAAATAATTTGGCCTCGACAGATTTTATCTGCCGAGGCCATCTCAGGTACTCAATTTCCTTCTAAACCTGTTCGCTACTTAAGCAATCCACGAGATGCCAGATTCTTGATAAGTTCACCAAGGCCGAAAGTCCATGGGGGCGCTTCCGCAGAGGTTGTTACCTGATTGGCAAGAATGCCAAGTTTTTCTGTTGAAATTTGAACTAAGTCGCCCACCTCATGGGTAAAGCCACGACCCTCTGTACCCCGGTCCTGGGTTGGTGCAAACAGGGTACCCAAAAAGATAACAAAGCCATCTGGGTATTGGTGCTCACTTAACGCCTGGCCAACCAGATTCAGTGGGTCACGACTGATTTCGGCCATGGAGCTTTCGCCTTCCATACGGAAACCGTCAGTGCCGGTAACTTCAAGTTTTACAATCGCCTGGCGAATGTCATCCATGGTAAAAGTGTCATCGAACATCCGGATGAATGGCCCAAGGCTACAAGAGGCATTGTTGTCTTTGGCTTTACCCAGGAGCAGCGCACTTCGTCCTTCAATATCCCTCAAATTGACGTCATTACCCAAGACTGCGCCAACAGGCTCTCCCTGACCGTTACAGACAATGGCAACTTCCGGTTCCGGGTTGTTCCAATTTGAGTCAGACCGCACACCGATGTAGTCGCCCCAGCCAACCGAGGAAAGTGCAGGTCCTTTGGTAAAAATTTCAGCATAAGGCCCAATAGCGACTTCCAGATACTGCGACCAAAGACCTTCAGCAATGAGTATTTCTTTTAAGGCCTCTGCTTCCGATGAACCTGGGACAACAGCACGGATTTCTGTACCAATCTTTTCTTGTAACAGGTTTCTGATTTCGTGAGCCTTCTCGGCATCGCCACGTGCTCGCTCTTCGATCACACGCTCTACGGCTGACGTAGCAAAGGTAACTCCAGACGCTTTGATAACCTGGAGGTCTATCGGCGCCAACAATTTCGGTGAAGTTTGCTGCTCCCAGGAATGCTTGATATCCAGATCCTGGAAAACGCCCTTGTTATCGCCGGAGATGTCTCCGCCCCAGGATTGAAGCAACGCTGAAACCGTTGGTGCAGAATTGGATACATCGATAACCCGACCGCCACGAATCACGACAGGGGTTGGCCCCTGACCAAAATCGAGACGTCCTACCAGAGTAGCCTCTTGCCAATCTTTCGGTAGTGATTCAAGGATAGATGGTGCAGCGTTCATATTCATTTGAAAGTGGTGTCCCTCATTTGGCTTTTCATAAGCAGAATTTCATTTTTATAAGCAGCATTATGCTTTAAATGCATGTACATTATATCTAATATCTATGCTCGCTAGAGTGCGACAGCATTCAAACTTATAAAAAAATCACAGAAACCGGGGGAACTTATGTCTGACTCTATCTCACGAAGGAACTTTATCGCGGGAACGGTAGCGGCTGGAGCCGCATCTATGGTGGGCGCTGCAAACGCCCAGGAAACACATACAGTCAATCGAAAATTGCGTATCGGGGTTATCGGTGTCTCCAGACAGTCATTTATGACTTATAGCTGGTCTGACATTATCGAAGCGACCAAGCCAGGGTCACCACGGGGGAATTTCGGAATGCCTTTCTTGGGTATGGAGCTAACCCATGTTTGGGACCCTGACGCAGAAGCGGCAAGAAATTTTGCCGAACGATTGGATATGGTCCACGTTAAGAATTTTGATGACATGCTGGGACATATCGATGGGCTGATCTTCGCCGGGATGATAGATACTCCTTACATGAAAACACTTGCCAAACCCTATCTGGAAGCAGGTGTCCCAACTTATCTGACCCGCCCATTTGCCTATTCTCTTCGCGATATCGACGAAATTCTTGAGTCCGCCGCCAAAGGTGGTGCCCCTATCATTGCTACCGCCAAGTATGAGCATTACCGGGAAATTTCCGCCCTGAGAAACAAGCTGCCAAATGTTGGAACTATTCGATCATTGCAAGCCGTAGGCAACACCGTCGATTTCCCGATGCACTTCCACATCCAGTTTATGATGCTGAAGATTCTTGGTTATGACGTGGACGAGGTTTCACTGTTTTATGATCACGAAACACGTGCAAACTATGTGCATGAGACTTACCTGTATCCGGGCAATGGCGATGATCAACAACCATTCGTCTGTACCATCGACGGTTCCAGAATCCCAGACTCATTCCATATCAATGTTTATGGGGATAAGGGCAACGCGAGCGTCAGCATGGAACGCGGCTACGATACCTGGCAGGAAGATCTGCTTCACAGGTATGCTCCGCAGGTTATGGACATGCAGAAAACGTTCTACAACAAAGAGAATTTTGAACCTTACGACATTGTCCGCAAGAAAACCGAGATTTACCTGACCGCTTTCTACTCCAGACTGGAGCGTGGTGGCGCACCGGTAAAAGTAGGTACCGTACCGGCTGACTGGCGAGTTCAAACACCTAACATTGATACCAATGCCACGATAGACGTCTAACAAATAGCGTCCACAAAAAAGGGTAGACATCTCGTCTACCCTTTTTTTTAGCCGTTAAATGCGGCTACCTAAGCATAACTAAATTCAGCAAAACCTTAACTGTAGATAGTCACACCAAGGCGTTGCGCTGTCTCTTCAATGAACTGTTTCCCCATGGGGTACTGATCCGGACCTTCATAGTTACCCCGATTAAGAAATTCCATCATCAACGGACGAGGAGATTCCAAACGGCTTAGGTGGGTAAGGTAAACTTCGTAGTCCATTTCACCCTGCCCCGGAACAACCCACTCCATACCGGGCAGCATTCCTGACCAGCGAATATCCTTGGCATGGGCATACATGATGTCTTCACCAAGCATTTCAAAACACTGATTTATCAGTTCCGTGTTGCGGAAAAGCGTGCTGGCATTCACCATGTTGGTCGGATCCAGAGTCACCTTTATGCGCTCACTTCCAACATCTTCACGTAACTGCAGATGTGCGGCCGGCGAATTCATGTTGTTATTATTAATCGCTTCTACGGCCAGATTAACATTACTGCCGGCCGAATCTGCTATAACCTGTTTGAGGGCATCAACTGCCATCTGCCATGTTTCAGTCGTCCAGTTTCTGGGGTCTGCGTCATTGGGCTTGCCGTATGCACGACTGCCCGTGTGAATCAGAACAAAATCCATATCCATTTGCTCTGCCATCTCAATGGCCGTCAAATAATCACGATGAACGCGTGCGCGAATATGCGGATCAGGATGTATGATGTTCTCCCAAACGTGGACGGTATAAAACCAAAGATCCTGCCTGTCGAGCTCCGCCTTAAGCTCACGAGCCCCAGAGTCGGACATCAGACTCCAGGTGGCATAACGCGCTTCAGCTGCCGTGAAACCATTCGCCCTGATTTGCCCAACTTGTTCGACAGGATTGGCTCCATTGGTGTTACTGAGACGGTCACCCGCACTACACAAACGTATAGGTGTTGAGCCCGGCGTAAGATTGCGAGTGACATCAGCGGGTGGACTCCACTGGGTCAAGTGGTCACCCTCAACAAACGGCAATGACCACGAATGGGCCGTAGACGCTACCGCTCCTGCCATCAGGCCCGTTGAGCCTGCAGCCAGAAGCTTTCTGCGAGATATATTCTTGCTCATTTCATTCCCCTGTACTTTATATATCAGCTGTAAATAGTTACGCCCAGACGAGCAGCTGTCTCTTCAATGAAGTGCTTGGCCTGTACATACTGGTCAGCGCCTTTGTAGCCTCGACCGCGGTTGAGGAACTCCATCATCAGTGGACGTGTATATTCCATGCGGCTGAGGTGTGTTAAATAGACTTCATAGTCCATTTCACCCTGTCCTGGAATTACCCATTCCATCCCAGGCAACATGCCACTCCACTTAATATCCTTGGCGTGGGCATACAAAATATCTTCGCCCAGCGTTTCGAAACATTCATTGAGCAGTTCGGTACTGCGGAAAAGCGTGCTGGCATTCACCATGTTGGTCGGGTCGAGCGTTACCTTCAGGCGCTCATCTCCCACGTCTTCTCTCAGCTGCGCATGCGCCGCTGGTGAATTCAGGTGGTTTGAGTTAATCGCCTCTGCGGCCAGCTGGACCCTGCTGCCTGCCGTGTCTGCCAAGACCTGCTTAAGGGCATCAACGGTCATCTGCCAGGTTTCACTGGTCCAGTTGCGGGGATCGGCATAGCTGGGCTTGCCGTAACCACGACTGCCACTGTGGACAAGGATGAAATCAATATCCATCTGTTCCGCCATTTCAATCGCCGCCAGATAATTGCGGTGTGTCTGGGCACGGATTTCTGGATCCGGATGAATAATGTTGTCCCAAACATGAACGTTGTAGAACCAAAGATCCTGCCGTCGCAGCTCTTCTTTGAGTTCGCGAGCTTCCGAGTCTGTCATCAGACGCCAGTTGCTAAAAAATGTCTCAGCCGCGGTGTAACCCTTGCTTCGAATATATGAAACTTGTTCTACTGGGTTATTCCCGTTTGTATTGCTCAGTTGGTAACCGGCACTACTCAGGCGAATGGGTGTGGATCCGGGAGTCAGATTACGCGTGACATCGGCAGGCGGACTCCACTGAGTCAAGTGATCGCCGCCAACAAATGGCAATGACCAGGAATGAGCACTTGAAGCAGCGGCTCCGGCCATCAAGCCAGTGGTTCCGGCAGCTAAAAGTTTTCTACGAGATATTTTCTTATTCAATTTAGGTCCCCCTCACTATTTATTTTTTACCTAGGTTAGCAAGAATGCCTCATCACATAAGTGTAGACAATTAAAAATATATAATATGCAATGCCGCTGCATGAATTGCTCCTCTTATGGGCTTTTCTGCTCACTAATAATTAGCTGGACCAGCTTACCCAGCTAACAAAGTATCTCGTTCCAGCGAGCTATGTTTCTCGTTATTGACGACTGCATTCGCCGCTTATATCTCTCATTAATAAAAATCCAAATAACCTATAAATGCTGGCATTAATTTTTTCACTCATACTGGTTATTAGCGCACTGGCTTTGGGCTACAGCCTTCGTCGGCTTTGTATTTCAGGACGAATACATTTACCCATTGAAATCGCTATCCTCAGGATAACCCTGCAGAAGTTCGCACTCTTGTGCTTTATGCCAATCGCCCTGGTTGGCGCATTCTGGATCGTTTCTTTCAATGATATACGCGTAGCATGGCTTCCAATAGTTGGCTTGGCGGCACTTCTATCAGGCGGGTGTATTGCATTTGTTTTTGCCAAACTATTTGGAATGGGTCGTGAACAAACCGGGGTTATGTTTACCAGTGGTTTAATCACGAATCTTGGGGCCCTTGGATCACTTTTTAGTTTTATGTTTCTGGGAGAGGCAGGGTTTGCTCTGGTCGCCCTATACAAGATGCTGGAAGAGCTCTGCTACTACATGATTGGGTTCCCGGTAGCTCGATACTTTGGCCACGGTGGTATCGATGAACGAATAACACCTAAACAACGTCTGACGGGTGTTTTTAAAGATCCCTTTGTTATTGTTGTTTTCACTTCTGTGACCATTGGCTTTGCCCTGAATATAGCCGGTGTATCCAGACCAGATCTCATAGAAACCCTGATCGCCGTGATAGTTCCTGCCGGGACATTCCTGATGATTTTTTCCATTGGTCTGGGCATGCGCTTTTCCAGCGTAGGAAAATTCCTAAAGCCCTGTATGGCTATATGTGCGACAAAGTTCGTCTTTGTACCGCTTATCGCCTGTACCCTGGCGTATTTGCTTAACCTACACGAGATTGCCGATGGCTTGCCGTTTATGGTGGTCGTAATCTGTAGCACCATGCCATTAGGTTTTAACGCATTGGTAGCAGCATCTATTTTCAAACTGGATCTGGAACTGGCCAACAGCTTGTGGCTGATTTCCACTGGCTTACTACTGCTCGTTATTCCCTGGCTTTACTTTGCCCTTCAATACTTACAATTAGTTTTGTCCTAATAAACAGAATGCCTCTTATGCGGCATCCGTTTTAATTTTCATAATCTTGAATCCAAAGGCATATCTTGGGTCGTCTAAATAAAAAATCGCTAACCATAAATATTTAGGAACCTGCACTCATGACTCGACTCTTCAAATATTATTTGCCCAGTTTTCTGCTGGTGTTTTCCTTTGTATTGATTTCTCCTGTGCACGCCCAAAGCACCCCGCAGTCCGATGAAAACACCGATTCGACATCTTCTTTAGACCTGCTTTCATTAGCAGAACAAATTGATAGTTTGATCCGGGAATATCACTACAACCCGTCTGAACTTGAGGGAGATGGTTATAACTCACAGGTAGAGAAAATCGAGCAAATAGCCTCAGCTGCTGAGTCTACAGATGACTTTATGCATGCATTTAATGAGTCCTGGCAACAGGGCCCTTTCTCACACGTTCGAATGGCGCAAGGACAACAAACAGCCGATGAGCTGGCTACCTTTCTTGAAGGCATGGATGTTGGTGGGAACGGGATACAACTTAAATTCAATGACGATATCGCCACCCTCACAGTCAACACTATGATGGGACAAGATACCATTGAACAAATCTTTGATGCCTATCGCCAGCTGCAGGAACAACAAAGCATTTTTTTAATCATTGATTTACGAAACAATAATGGCGGGGCCCTTGCTATTAGGCCGCTGGTAGGCCATCTGATCGATGCGCCCACTGAAGGCGGTTTTTTTGTTTCGCAAAAATGGTTTGCATCGAGGGATACACTTCCTTCGAAAAAAGACGTAGCCGACACGGCTCCCTGGGATGGCTGGTCAATTAAAGCTTTTTGGCAGGATGTTCAAGATCAGGGGCTAATGCGAATGCAGTACCAACCGCTAACCCCGCATTTTAATGGTCGCGTTTTTGTATTGATAAGTGGCC
>JAURLY010000117.1 GCA_030830945.1 Gammaproteobacteria bacterium
AGGCCTGAACCAGAGTCGTTATCTGGGCCTGAACCGTTTTGTGAGTACTCACTACTCCTTTTGGCTTACTGGTAGTGCCGCTGGTAAAAAGCATGAGCGCTCGTCGACTGAGCTCAATTTCAGGCAACGGGCGTGCCTCCCCCACTAACACTTCATCGGCTAATAACAACTCAATGTCCAATCCCTTACAAAGATCCTGAAGAGAATCGCGATATTCCGCACTAGTAATTAGGCGCGTTACGGAAGCACTGGACAAATAGTGGTCCAGCTCTGCCACTGCAGAGGCCACATTCAAGGGCACAGCAATACCTCCCGCTTGCCACACACCATGCATGGTTGTGACGTAATCCAGACTGGCAGGCAGAAAAAAAGCAACTCGCTCTTCCTGTAAATCGTCAAGATCAACCAACAGACCGGATGCAAATCGCTGAATTCGCTGATTCAATTCTGCGTAGGTATATCGATACTCGCCATCGACCAATGCGATCTTATTGGTTTCGTTGCGCAGATGGGGAAACGCCTGATTAGTCATATTATTCAACTTTCAAAATAATCTTTAGTAGATACTGCTAACAATAAAAAACAGGATCGACGGCCCCAATAGACAGCCAATCCCGGTATAAAAAGTTGCCGTCATGGCGCCGTATGGAACCAGTTTTGGATCAGTAGCGGCAAGACCGGCAGCCACGCCACTGGTCGTTCCCATCAATCCGCCAAACACCATTGCCGACTGTGGGTTATCCAAACCTATGTACTTTGCCACCAACGGCGTACCAATCATCACCAGAATAGACTTCACCAAACCGGCCGCCACACTGAGGGTAATTGCCTCATTGCTTGCACCAATTGCCTCACCAGTCACTGGTCCCACGATGTAGGTGACCGCGCCCGCACCGATAGTCGTTATCGACGCAGCATCGGTGTAACCAAAAAGGATGGCGACTACTGCCCCGACCACAAAAGAAACCAACACTCCGGCGAAGATCGAGATAACGCCGGCCATACCGGCTTTCTTCAGCTCGCTAAATTGCACCCCAAAGGCCGTGGCCACAATGGCAAAATCACGCATCATGCCGCCACCCATCAGGCCGATACCGCCCAAAAGGGCAATATCAGCCACCCCTTTGCTTCCACCTGTAGTAATACCGCCGTAATAAGCCGCAACCAATCCCAGTGCTATGGCAATGGCCGAACCGTGAATACGATTATTGGTCAATTTTTTGGCAAGGAGATAGGAAACCCAGGTAACACACCCCACAACCGCGAAAGCAACAATCAAATTGTTGCGAACAAAAACTGTTTCGATAATTTCCATGCTGACGCTCAAGGTTTTTCAGGCTGAGATGGTGAACCCCGTCCGATCTTGCTCAGTACCGGTACCAAGAGAAAACTGACCACCACGGCTGCTACCCCGGCAACTAAGGCGAGCACACCGCCATCCAGTGCGGCGGCTACATTCTGTTGGGCCGCCATAGCGACCACAATAGGAATGTACATCGCACTCCAAAAAGTAATGCCTGCACCTGCAGCGCCTTCTGTCAACGCCTTGAAATAACTCGAATTGCTGGCAAACACCAGAAACATCATGGCGATCCCCACGCCACCTACATTGGCCTGCACACCGAGCAAATAGCCCAGAACTTCGCCAAGTAGCATGCCGAAAATCAAACAAACTGAAAGCAATGCAACACCATAGATAATCATTATTGTTTTCCTTATTTGGGTGCTTTGAAATTTAGCTGATCATAGGTGTGTCATCTGGCCAATGCAATTTAACCAATGCTCTTTCTGGCTCTCAATTGCAATCCTTACCTAACATTCAGCATTGCCATAATTTGTCATATTCCATCCCAATCTATCCGTAATTGCTACCCAATAGAGTCAGTATTGGTTGGCTTAATAGCGCTCAAGGGAATCACAAGGATTCCAACCAACTGAGTAGCAACAGGAGAAACTGATGAATTTAACAACGTTTAAAACGCGCTTTATCGCCGTATCCACCACCGTCGCCCTGCTTGGATTTTCCAGCTTGGGGGCAGCAGAAGATCTGGCAAAAGAACGAGTCGCTTTTCTGGGCGGTTCCGTTGTAACAGGAGGTTTGGTGGCTGGTCCTCCGGGAGCCGCAGCCGGCTTTCTCATAGGCGCCTTGCTGGGGGAAAAAGCCCAGGACAAGCACGATCTGGAAACCTCGGAGGTAAATATGGCAAGTGCACTGAGTGAAATTGAAACATTGGAACAGGAGATTAATGGCATGGAGTACCAACTGGCGCAAATGCAGGATGAATCCAATCGACTTCAGGAAAACCTCCTGACCCGTCTGGAATTCCAGATTATGTTTCGCACGGGCAAGGACGAACTAACCGAACTGGACCAAAAACGTGTTGCCATACTGACGGACTACCTCAACCGCAATCCAGAACTACACGTGCGCCTGGACGGCCATGCTGACCTGCGCGGTACAGACGAGTACAACAATGTACTCGCCAAATTCCGCGCTAAAACCGTTGCCGATGCGCTGGTTAAAGGTGGCGTAGATCGAGACCGAATAGAAACACACTCACATGGTGCTTCCATGGCTCGCTCTACCGAAGGGGATTACGAAGGGTACGCTCTGGATCGCCGGGTCAATATTGAAGTCTTTGACCCTCGCACAGACAAGGACGTTGCCAAAGCCAACTAGTAATTTCTATTTTTCTACCCTGAAAAAGAAAAGCCGGTGGACTATAAATCCACCGGCTTTTTTATATGCTGGTTACTTCAAAAATATCAAACCAAGCACCACTCCGGAACCATCTTCCCTGTTATCCGCGAATACACGGGCCTCATGACGTTCGGCAATCAGACGAACAATATAGAGTCCCAACCCCAGATGAGCAGAGTTGGCCTCGCGCGTTTCGCGCACAGAGACCAGCGAATCAAACAACTGGGACTGCATATGCTCGGGCAACAGCGGGCCATCGTTGGAAACCGTCAGGCGAACACCTGACTCCGCCTCCACCAACCCCAACTCAATCACACCATGTGCCGGGCAAAAATCCCGGGCGTTATCCACCAGTTTGTCGAGCAGCTGCATGATTAGATCGGGAGAACCATCAATCATGACTGCATGATTTGGGCTTCTCACTTGGATATTGGTTTCTGGATAGGCATCACGATAGCCCGCCCCAGCGTTTTCTATTAGCTCGTTCAGATCAAAGGTCTCAAATTCGGCCGTCTTTATACTCTGTTCCAAATGACTGGCCGTGCTCATGGCGTTGAGTATGTTGGCTAGCCGTGACGTGCCTTCTGAAGCACGCTCCGAATAGATTCTGGCCTCGGCATCCAGGTGCTCCTGATCCAGGTTATCCAATGAAGAACGAATAATCGCCAACGGCGTACGCAACTCGTGGGAGAGTTTTCCCGTCAGAGTTTTTAGATAGTGCGTATATTCATCCAATCGTCCCAGAAGCTGTTTATAGGCACGGTTCAGATCGCCAATTTCGTCGGAAGACCTTGTCTCTGGAAATCGGTCGGCAAGAGAACCAGAAGCAGGGTCTTGCATGGCACTCTGAGCGGCGGCACTTAGACGACGAATTCTTATGGACAAAACAGTTGCGTAAAGCAACAAGCCCATTGCGACCAAAAGCGTCGACAGAATTGCCCAGAATGCCAAACGCCCAAATGCGGTGTCTGTGGCTTTAACGACCGAGGCACTGCTCTTTTCCGCAATGACCACTCCCAGCACTTCACCGCCGCGGACAATCGGTACCGCTGCCCGGTGAACACGCAGGTTCCCAAAGGAAAATACGGCTGTTCTGGTTTGTCCTGTCAAACTGCTTAAAACATCCAGGGTCTGGAATTGGCCGCTGCGCGGCCAGTCATCAAGGGTGGAAATTCTTTCTTCACTTAATAACAGCGAATAAATGCGCGCCAACAACGTATTGCGTTCTTCCTGCTGGCTAGCCCCAACCAGCTGAAGTTCACCTCCACGCCCTACGACCCAGCCCGAACGATCACTAACGCCAAGCCTGAGCCCTTCGGTGGCGAAAATTTTCAGCCGCTCGTTGAGTTCTTGAGATGCAAATGTGTAATGCGACGCCTCGCCGCGCTCGATCCCCGCGGACAACTGACCATCGGTATCTGAACCCCGATCTAGATAACGCAATCCCAGTATCCCATCCAACATGCCCGGTAGCATTTTTAGCTCTATCAGATAACCGTCCGACGAATCGCGCCAGAAAGCTTGCAGCCTGTATTCCCCGGCCATCCCAAACTCGTCCGATTGCCATTGGCCACGAACCACACCTGGAGACACAGGAGATAAATTGAGCACATCCCCACCGGAGGTAATGATTTGAAATTGGTCTCCCGCCTGCGACGGAGTGCTCCATGCCGGTGATGAATCTGAAATATTTAACAGCAGAAAAAGATTGCCCTGATATCGTCCTGCCTGATAACTACCGGATGCGGGTTCCTCAATGGACCGACTCAAGGATGCGGGAGCAACAGGCCAATCTCGCCATTCGTCTGCATAGCCATCCAGGGTCGGCGAAGACGGTAAATCATGGAAATAAATCGAGCTGGGAGAGGAAACTTCATCGGCCCCACTGAACAATTCATTTTCATCGGCCAGCATCAACGCCAGGGCATGTGCACTGGCGACCAGTTCGCGCTCGTTGCCCTCCAGCATCACGCGCTGCATTTCCTGTATGTACTGAAAGCCAGCCCAGGGAATACTGAGGGCGAAAAGACTAATAATAAGGAGCTGGTGCCGGAGCTTCATTTTCCCAAGGCCCTGTCAGTCATTCGACCAGCCATCGATATCCCATTCCATAAGCCGTATGAATTGCATCAAAATCCGGATCCAGAGCAATAAACTTTTTGCGAATGCGCTTGATGTGGGAAGTAATGGTATTGTCATCCAGCACCACATTGGCGGCATCCATCAGTTGCTGGCGGCTTTTTACATGACCGGGTTGCCTGGTTAATGCGTACACCATCCAGAGCTCGGTCACTGTTAATTCTACGGGTTTCCCGGACCAGGTCGCTTGCATTCGATCCATATTGATCTGCAATTTACCGCGGGTAATTTGCTCATCACTGCTCGAGTCTGAGCTCATCGCCTGAACACGACGAAACAGCGCAACAATGCGCGCCAACATTTGTTGCTGGCTTATATCTTTGGTCAGGTAATCATCCGCCCCCAATCGCAAACCGGAAATCACATCGAACTCGTCAGCGCGAGCGGTAAGGAAAATAATCGGTAATTGTGGTGCCCTGGCACGCAAATCGCGACAGAGGTCAAAGCCTCCTTCGACTTCATCGCCCAAACAGACATCGATAACTGCCAAATCTGGCATTCGTTGCTGGAATGCCTCCCAGGCTGATTTACGATCAAGATAGTGTGTGGCCGAATAACCTTGTCGGCGCAGGGCATCTACATAATTGCGCGCGATCACCGGCTCATCTTCCACGATCGCAATTTGTCGGTTCATGAGTATCTCTAGTGAGTAATAAATAGCAGCGAGTATTCTAGCCTAGCGACCACCGCCAAATGCCAAATTGCCACAATCTATCATTTTTCATCCACTGAAATGTCCGAAACCCAACGCAGTCATGCCCTATTGCCCTGTTTAACTACCCTCACCATTTAAACAGAATGGAGCACAAGCATGATTTTTCGCAAGCGGCCGATTCCTCATCCCATAATCCTTGAAGACAGCTGGCCCGTACGCCGCCGAAATCCTTTTTGGGGGCGTTTGGTTCTGACACTGGCACTGGGAGCTATCTGTTTTCTCGGGATCAGCCTGATTTAGACAAGAAAGCCTGAACACTTAAGGAGGTATTGCTCATGGACGAGTCTTTTAATTCCAAGTATCAAAGGCTAGGCAAATAAGAACGCAGTTCCATAAAGCCCCCAATGTACTTATCTCCATGCACAATTTGTGGAACGGTCCGAATTGGCTTGCCCAAACGCTCTGCCAGATCCTCTTTGGATAGCCCCTCTCTATACATATCGATGTATTGGTACTCGTGCCCAGCACTTTCCAGGGCACGCTGGGCCATATAGCAGTAGCCGCAACCTGGGCGGCCATAAATAGTAAATGCAGACATAAAACTAAATTTCGATCTCTATTGGTTTCAGGATTTTTCTTCAATCACCCGGCAAAGCGATTCACCCAACTCTTAACCTGATGCACAAAACGTTAGCCAGTGGCTGAAATTCAATTTTCCGCACAGGTCCTAAAATTTGCACTTGCTAAAAGTTTACAAAAATTGCAATTGTATAGACAAAGAGGGTTAGCTGATCAAAGTGAGTGGTTTATACTCGCCGATTATTTCAAGGATTTGCCCTAATGCGTGCACGCGCTTTGATTTGTTTCTTTTTTGTCCTGTTTGGATTGGTGGCTTGCGGCCAAAAAGGGCCATTGTATATGCCCGAAAAGCCAGAAAATCCTGAACAAACCCAATGAGAAACAACTAATCAATTAAGTCGACACATTAGACGCAAGTCATAACAAGATTCCAAGCCATCATGAGCAACCATTTTGAATATCGCGAGGGCCGCCTGTTTGCCGAAGATCTGAGCATTGAAGATCTCGCGAGCCAATATGGCACCCCTTTATACATTTACAGTGTTGCCACACTTGCCAGACATGTTCGAGCCTGGCAAGAACCTCTGGGAGAGCGCGGCACGATTTGCTATGCGGTAAAAGCCAACTCCAATATTGGTGTATTAAGTCTTATTGCATCCATGGGGGGCGGTTTTGATATCG
>JAURLY010000118.1 GCA_030830945.1 Gammaproteobacteria bacterium
AAATACGCGTCGGCCAGTGATTTATTTGGATAGGCTTTGAGGAATTCGCGCTCAACCGCTCTGGCATTATCACCAAAACGCGACTGTAACTTCTGGCGGGCGTATTGATCAGACCAGTCGTTCTTGTTATCCGCTAACAACGACTCGGGTGAGTTGCGAATAACCGTCGGACGTTCTGTAAGATTACTACCGATCAACAGCGGAATATCCTTGGCACGCTCTGACCAAACATTACCCGTGGGGTGCGTTACCAGAACATTGTCTATTGACGGTCCCCAGGTAAGATCGAATCCGGTTTGCTCTTCCGCTTGCCTTAGCGCTGAAAGCAGATCCAAATACGGAATTTCTTCTAACTGACCAACTTCGCTTTCATCCAGACCCAGTACATCCAGCGTGGCTTCTATAATTCCCGCCGAATTACCGGTGGTATCGGTCACCGACGCACCGCTTTGTACAATCGCCTTGTGAAACAACCCGTCAGCGCTTTCCATGGCCGTCAGGGCCCGAACCTTACGGCCGCCACCTGACTGCCCCATGATAGTCACATTCTCAGGATCGCCGCCAAAATGTTCAATGTTCGCCTGTATCCACTCCAGTGCCGCCACAAGATCTGCCAGGCCCACATTGGCAGAGTATTTATATTTATCACCATAGGCCCCAAGGTTTAGAAATCCCAAGGCATTGATTCGGTGGTTAAGGGTAATCACCACAACGTCGCCCGATTTGCTTAGGTTATGCCCATCAAAACCAACCATTTCTATACCAGACCCATTGGTAAAACCCCCGCCATGAATCCATACCATAACCGGGCGCTCACCATCGTCAGAAATTTCAGGTGTCCATATATTCAGAAACTGACAATCTTCATTCATCGGCATATAACGGTGAGGGTTGAATAGCTCGTCATTTGCCACACCGTCTGAGGAGGGAATCAGACAGTTTTCCCCAAATTTAACTGCCGTGCGAATGCCCTCCCAGTGATCCACTGGTTGCGGCATCATAAACCTCTCAGCCTGCGCGTAACGTACTCCCCGAAAGTTGTATATGCCGTCGGCGTAACCACCCATAAGCGTGCCCGCTTCGGTTTCAACCAGGGTTTTATAGGAAGAGGCCTCGTACGCCCTAAAATCTTGTGCACTGGTTATGTTGCCTGCAAATGCCAGGACAAGTGCTACTGACCATAATATTTGTTTGTGCATGTTCACACCCTTCGGGAAGCAATTTGTTCTGTGGTTATATGTCTTGGAAAATCGTCAAGCTTTAATTGTATATTATATTATGTACAAGAAGCCCTTCGAACAAAGGGAGGAAGCATTTTTTGCGGAAGCAACTAACCTACGTTTACCGGGTTTTAGAAACTTTTGCTCCCTGACTTAGGCTAAAAGCTTATCCACAAAGACAATAACGCCATCAGTGGTGGCACATAAATTAGCGAAAGCAGAATAGAGCTGGAAACCATGGCAACTGCCGTATCAAAATCCAGTTTGGCAAGAATCGAATAGGTAGTGGAAACAAAACCCACGGGCGCGGCACTACAAAGGACTGCGATGAACAGGGTTTCCTCTGTTAAGCCAAACAGGCTAGCAATCGATAACCCTATCAATCCGCCTATCAGCACACGGATTAAGATCACTTTACCGAACAGGTTAAATTCGATACTACGAAGCGAAAAGGATGCTCCCAGGGCAATTAGCAGTGTTGGTGCTGTCATGTCGGCCAAAGGCTTCAAAAAACTCATCAGGGGAACAGGGATTTCCGTCGAAGTGACATTTAAGCTCAGCGCGACGATAAGCGCCCACAGGGGCGGCGATGAAACAACTTTTTTAGCAATGTCACGCCCCCCGATTTGCTCATCCGAAAACCGAAACGCCAAACCATAAGAAAAACTGGTCTGGATAATCGCGACACCCACATCAAATAGGAGCACATAAGCCAGCACATTTTCGCCATACCCCCAAAGCACGAAAGGAATCATCATGGCGTTGTTGATCATCATGCTGCAGAGAATAAGACTGCCCAATTTACGACGATCCGTGACTTGGCGACGAAACATCCAGTAAGCCACGGGAACATTCAGAACAATCACGATCATGGCAACCAAGGGCAGAAGTAGATCTTCCTTACCCAGCTCCAGACCGCTGACATTTACCAGCAAAATAGCTGGCATCAGGGCAAAGAACATCAACTGCAAGAGCACGCCAGCCTTGGCCGTATCCAGTACAGAGATTCTTCGCAATAGCATTCCCAGTCCAAAAAACAGGAACACCGGCATCAGGTTTTGATAAAGCTCAAACAATTATTCGTCTCTCAATTTAATTTTGTTACTTCTGTCCAAACCCGATTGTTCACTGGAGATCTGCCTACTGCGTCACATTTATTCACAAGACTATATGCCAGCGGCATGAAACTTGCGTGTATTTGAGACGTCAATTCAAAAATAATCAGGCAAAACCTGACTCAGGAGTTACAGATAGATGCAATACACCAAGGCAATAGTCGACTTAATACAGGAGGCCCGTCGGCGCGCCCCAAGTGAGGACAAACCCAGTATCAAACTTGCCAACCCGGACGTCTTGTTTGAATTACTTAGACTCTACCAGAAATCTTCCGACGCCATCTTTAAAGCGTTGGTAAAAGAGGTCTTCAATCTGGCCGGCGACCCCTGGCCCGAAAGACTCGAAGCCAAACCTAAAGAAAAGAAAGAGGTGGCTGAAGACGAGGTTCCAGAAGGCTATGTTGTTAAGGTCTACCGGGGCCAAACCGTGCTTGAACGCAAAGCAACAACGGATAAACCAGAATCCAGCCGCCCCAAAAGAATATATCGAGGGCAGGTTGTCGTCTGAAGAATTCACGATTCAATCAACAAGTTGTATCCGCTCTGCCAGTGCCGTTTTAATATGCGCCTGCAGAGCCTGACAAGCCACCCCGGAATCGCCAGATGCCGCAATCAGGCTGATACCAATTTTGCCCAGCCCGGGTAATTTTCCCGTCTTGCTGGCTGAATGCAAATTTTTAGGCACCGTACTGCGCGCCAGAACGGTAATGCCCAAACCTTCTTCCAGTGCCGAACGAATGCCTGCCAGATCAGGAATGGTATAGATCACTTTCCAGTTTATTTGCTTTTCATTGAGTGCATTCGTCGCTGAAGATCGATAAATGCACCCTTCAGGTGCGGCGATAAGCGCCACTTGCGTCTCCTCTGGTGCGAAGTCTCGCCCACTGACCCAAACCAGGTCGTCTGTCATGATTAAATTCTTGCCCGCTTCGGAGGGAGTCCTGTGCAACCCCAACACCAAATCATATTCACCCTTATCCAGCGCGGCCAAAAGATTTCTGGAAAGGTCACAATTAACTTCCAGTGTCACATTTGGGTTTTCTGCAGCGAAGCGCCCGATTATTCGAGGCAACAGGGTAGTCGCAAATTCGCTGGGTATCCCCAAGCGAACCCGGCCTTCTATTGCCGGCTGTTGTAGCTCCCTTATAACACGATCATTCAACGTCAAAATTTGCCGAGCATAGTCCATGACCAAATCACCTGCAGCAGTGAGTTTTAATGCCGAGGACTTACGATCAAATAGTGGCTCGCCTACCATTTGCTCCAATTTTTTTATCTGAAAACTAATCGCTGCCTGTGAACGTCCTAGCGCATCACCTGCGAGTGTGAAGCTCCCACGTTCAATAATTGTTACCAATGTCCTGAGCACATCCATCGGTAGATTTTTGCGTGCAATCAGATTGTCTCGTTCTTCTGGCATATGCCGTTCCAATACTCCAAAAACAAGAATAAATATTTCTTATAAACAGATATTAACTATTAATTTAACAAATGCAATTTACTGGCGTAATCTTTGCTTTTAATTGATCGATACCACCAGAGGCTTTTCATCATGTCCGAGCTGGACCCGGCACTTTTACGGACGCCGTTATTTGATCTTCACAACAAACTTGGAGCCCGCATGGTGCCCTTTGCCGGTTATGCGATGCCTGTGCAATATCCCTCAGGCATCAAAAGCGAGCACCTGCATTGCCGCCAAAACGCCGGTCTATTTGATGTTTCCCATATGGGCCAGGTCGTTATTTCAGGGGAAGGAGCCACTGCAGCCCTTGAACGACTGCTCCCTGCAGATTTAGACGCGCTAAAGATAAATCAACAGTGCTACAGCTTTCTCACCAACCCTGAAGGCGGGATAATTGATGACCTAATCATTACTCGCTGGGCCCAGGATCGTTACTTCATCGTGATCAATGCCTCACGCAAACCTGAGGACCTGCTGCAATTGCGAGAAGGCTTACCGCAAAGTCTGGAAATTAATGAACTTGATTCACAGGCACTCATCGCTATTCAGGGCCCCAACGCTGTATCTGTCATCGAAAAACACTGGCCCGAAGCCGAGGAAGTTCGTTTTATGAATGGTATTCACGTGCGCTACGGCGAGACCACGCTGTTCCTAACGCGCTCCGGATACACCGGCGAAGATGGCTACGAACTTTCCATCCCAGCTGACCTGGCAGAAGAAATAGCCGAAAACCTGCTAAATGATGAGGCGCTGGAACCCATTGGTTTGGGCGCACGGGACTCACTCCGCCTGGAAGCCGGGCTTTGCCTTTACGGTCATGATTTGGACGAACAAATCACCCCGGTGGAAGCAGGCCTGTCGTGGGCAATTTCGGCGTCCAGAAGACCCGGCGGTACTAAAGCCGGAGGGTTCACCGGCGCAGAAAAAATTATGCGCCAGCTTCAGAAAGGCACAGAAAAAATACGTGTCGGCCTCGATATAGAGGGGCGCGCACCCATTCGTGAAGGCGCCCAAATAGTCGATATCGAAGGTAAAAATATTGGCATAGTCACCAGTGGCGGCTTTGGCCCTTCTGTTGAGAAACCTGTGGCCATGGCTTATGTAAAATCCAGCTTTGCGTCCAATGGAACAGAGGTATCAGCCCTCGTTCGCGACAAGCCACGACCTGCCAAAACCTGCAAGCTACCCTTTATCAAGCCCGGCTACTTCCGCGGCTAATACATAACCTTTTAATCTCAGGTACCTGTTTTGACCCAGATCCAAAATCCAGAATCCCCTTTTGTTCAGAGGCACCTTGGTATCAATGCAAAAGACCAGGCTGAAATGCTCGAACAACTTGGCACAGACAGCATTGATGAGCTGATCAAGCAAGTTATTCCTGCTTCTATCCGTGCCCGGGCACCTCTGGAATTACCCGCCGGTCTCACCGAAGAAGAGGCGTTGGCGAAACTCAAGGAAATGGCTGACAGAAACCAGCCTTTTAAATCCTATATTGGTCAAGGCTACTACGGCTGCCATACCCCCAAGGTGATATTACGCAACCTTCTGGAAAATCCTGCCTGGTACACGGCCTACACTCCTTACCAGCCAGAAATCTCGCAAGGTCGCCTGGAAGCCCTGCTGAATTTCCAGACTATGATTGGCGACCTCACTGGCATGCCTCTGGCAAATGCCTCACTTCTCGACGAAGCTACCGCAGCGGCAGAAGCCATGACCCTCTGTCGTCGAATGAGTAAATCCAAAGGCAATGTCTTTTTTGTTGACGAGGATGTTTTCCCGCAGACGCTGGAAGTCATCCAAACCCGCGCCAAACCCTTGGGTATTGACGTATGCGTAGGCAATCCCGAAAAGGATCTCAACGATCAGAAATACTTTGGTGTCCTGGTTCAGTACCCCGGGGCCAGCGGCCAAATTCGACGCCCCGAAGCAGTCAAAGGCATTTGTGCTCAAGCTCATGAGCAGAAAGCACTTGTCGCTGTAGCTGCCGATCTATTGGCCCTTACCCTGCTCAAATCTCCCGGTTCCCTGGGTGCCGATATAGCGCTAGGTTCCAGTCAACGCTTTGGTGTATCTCTCGGATTTGGCGGCCCACATGCTGCCTATATGGCTACCCAGGACGCGTTTAAACGATCTATGCCCGGTCGTGTAGTCGGGGTATCTATTGACGCTGACGGCAATCAGGCCTGCCGCCTGGCATTACAAACTCGCGAACAACACATACGACGTGAGAAAGCGACCAGCAACATCTGTACAGCGCAGGTACTGTTGGCCGTTATCGCCAGCATGTACGCCGTCTACCATGGTGGAGAGGGCTTGCGCAGGATTGCCCAAAAGGTAAACGAATTAACTACATTGGTCGCTGCCGGAATCAACTCCCTGGGGTTTACCACTGCCAACCAAACCTGGTTTGACACCCTGAGTATCCATACCGACGAAAAGACCACAGAAATCCATTTGGCAGCTCTCGATCGGGGCATAAATTTGCGTCCTATCAACAGCAAAACTCTTGGTATTTCGCTTGACGAAACCACCACCCTTGAAGACGTCAAACAGCTACTGGAAATTTTTGCTCTCGACAGGATTGTCCATATTGATCTGGATACCCTGAAGCCAGAAGCAGGCGAGGCTCTGGAGACTGAGCTCCTTCGGCAAGACGACATCCTGACCCACGAGGTGTTTAATCGGTATCACACAGAAACAGAAATGATGCGCTATTTGCGTCGCCTCGCCGACAAGGATATCGCTCTGGACCGCAGCATGATCCCTCTGGGATCCTGCACGATGAAACTGAATGCTGCTTCTGAGATGGTGCCAGTCACTTGGGAAGCCTTTGCCAATATGCATCCGTTCGCTCCTCTGCAACAAGCCCAGGGGTATCTCCAGATGATTCAGGAGCTGGAAGATATGCTCTGCAAGGCCACCGGTTACAGCGCCATCAGCTTGCAGCCAAATGCCGGCTCACAGGGCGAATACGCCGGCCTTTTGGCGATTCAAGCCTGGCATCAATCACGCGGGGAAGGCCATCGCAATATTTGCCTGATACCCAGCTCGGCTCACGGGACCAACCCGGCGTCAGCGCAAATGTGCGACATGAAAGTTGTGGTTGTTGCCTGTGATACCAATGGCAACGTGGATCTTGCAGATCTACAAAGCAAATGCGAGACCCATTCAGACAACCTCGCAGCTATCATGGTGACCTACCCCTCAACTCATGGCGTGTTTGAGGAAAAAATCACCGAGATTTGCGATCTGGTACACCAGCATGGCGGCCAGGTTTACGTCGATGGCGCAAATCTCAATGCCATGGTGGGACTCTGTTATCCAGGCCAATTTGGTGGTGATGTATCACACCTAAATTTGCATAAAACTTTTTGTATTCCACATGGTGGTGGTGG
>JAURLY010000119.1 GCA_030830945.1 Gammaproteobacteria bacterium
ACTGATTCCCTAGCCGAACTGGCCAAGGAATGCCCCAACCTGATCGGTCTAAAAGATGGCGTGGGCAATATCGCCGCGCTAAACGACACCATTAAATCCATTGGCGATCGCCTGGTTTATATCGGCGGTGTGCCAACGGCAGAAATCTTTGCCGAGGCCTACCTGTCGATTGGTGTTAACACCTACTCGTCTGCTGTTTTCAATTTTATGCCCGAGATGACACAGCGTTTTTACAAGGCTTTGCGCAATGGCGAACAGGAAACAGTCACCTCGATCATTCAGAACTTCTTTATCCCATTTTGTCGTCTGCGTGACAAAAAGGCCGGTTATGCCGTCAGCCTGATCAAAGCTGGTGCCGATATCATGGGAATTCCTGCTGGTGGCGTGCGTGCGCCCCTGGTTGATCCCTCTGCCGAGCACAAGGCCCAGTTGGCCGAATTAATCAAGAAAAACAGCTAAGTTACCGGGAGCCTATGATGTTCACTCGCATAAAAAAAATGTCCGTAATCCCGGTCGCAGGATTTGATCGCTTCCTGTTAAACCTGAGCGGTGGTCACGCCCCATGGTTTATACGAGTCGTGGTAATGCTTGAGGACAACGATGGCAATATCGGTCTGGGGGAAATTCCAGCAACCGACAAAATAATCCAGACACTGGAACGCTGTAAAAATCTGGTGGAAGGTAAATCCGTCGGGGACTACAAAGCGATTGTGAATGAAATCAGTGCAGCTATTTCTGGTGGCGAGGGCGACGTTAGAGGTAATCAGACATTTGATTTGCGCGTTGCCGTGCATGTGATTACTGGCATTGAATCCGCGCTGCTCGATCTGGCTGGTCAGGTCATGCAACTGCCGGTTGCCGCATTACTAGGCCAGCGAGGCCAGCAACGAGACGAAGTAGAAGCTCTGGGATATTTATTCTTTATCGGCGATGCGGCAAAGACGGACCTTCCCTACCCCAATACAGAGACACCTGAAGATGATTGGGATCATGTACGAAATCTCGAGGCACTTACCCCGGAAACCATTGCCCGGCAGGCTCGGGCGGCATACAGACGCTATGGGTTTAAAGACTTCAAATTAAAAGGCGGCGTGCTGGATGGGCATCAGGAGGCAGACTGCATTATTGCCCTGCATGAAGCCTTCCCCGAAGCGCGTCTTACCCTGGACCCCAACGGGGCCTGGCTGGTGGAACAGGCAATCGAATATGTCGAGCCCATTAAGAATATCCTCAGCTACGCCGAAGACCCCTGTGGTCAGGAAGGCAGCTGGTCGGGGCGGGAAACCATGTCGCGCTTCAAAGCAGAAACCGGGCTGAAAACCGCGACAAACATGATCGCCACCGATTGGAAACAACTGAAAGACGCCGTCAGACTGAACTCGGTTGATATCCCCCTGGCGGATTGTCACTTTTGGACCATGCAAGGCGCCGTTGCTGTCGGCGAGCTTTGTAACGAATGGGGTATGACCTGGGGCTCGCACTCCAACAATCATTTCGATATATCACTTGCCATGATGACCCATGTCGCCGCTGCCTGCCCGGGAGAGGTCACAGCCATCGATACCCACTGGATCTGGCAGGATGGTCAGCGGCTGACCAAAGACCCTCTAAAAATTCACGTAGGCAAGATTACAGTGCCGCAGAAACCTGGACTTGGAATACAGATTGATCAGGAAAAACTACTCGAAGCCAACAAGCTATACAACTCACTTAGTCTCTCCGGACGTGATGATGCCATGGCGATGCAATACCTGATCCCCGGCTGGAAATTTGATAGTAAAAAACCGGCCATGGTGCGCTGATTTTTCCTCAATTCCATTAGAAATTAACGGGCTATTCGGGACACATAGAGGTTATGAAAAAAACGCAGATTGACACCACCGGGATACAAGTAGAACCGCTAAAGCAGTCGGGCAGCCTTTCTTCACATGTTTCTGGCCAGTTGGAGTCTATGAGTTCCAGCGGAAAAATCGCGGTGAAGAGCAAACTGCCTACCGAGACGGCGCTTTGTGAAATGTTTGGCGTTAGCCGCACAGTCATTCGCGAAGCTATTGCCAAGCTTAAATCAATAGGTCTTGTGGATACTCGTCAAGGGGTAGGCACGACAGTGATCTCCAGCCGCCCTATAGAAACTTTTTTTGCCAGTGATATCACACCCAAGACTGTCGACGACATTCTCTGCATTCTTGAATTGCGTATGAGCATCGAAGTAAAAGCGGCAGAGCTGGCTGCATTGCGTCGGGATGATAAGGATTTGGCGCAGATGCAATCCTGTCTGGAAAAATTTACCCAAGCGACGAAAGCAAAAGAATTGGCAAGAAAGGAAGACCTGGATTTTCACTGTGCCGTTGCTATGGCCACCAAAAACACTTATTTCGTCAAGTTTTATGACCAGATGAATAAAAACATTATTCCTCGAGAACAGATACTCGATAACAAAGTCGACCAGTTCGCCACCGAAGAATATCTAAACAAAGTCAACCAAGAGCATCTGGCAATTTATCAGGCCATTGAAGCCGGAGTCAGCGAAGCAGCAGAAAAAGCTATGTACAACCACCTATACCGCGCTTATCACATGTACGAGCAGTACCAAGAAAAATAGTTACAAAGTCTTGGGTTGAGCAACAATTTTTCGTTTGCTGGTCGCCGCGTTTATGAACGGTATAATTTGCGCCTGAAATCAAACTAACAGGCTATGAAAAAGAATTCCCGACTTGTTTATTCCACCGATGTTGG